>JBIIMF010000066.1:0-6305 GCA_044338135.1 Ilumatobacteraceae bacterium
CCGACAACTGCACCACCGACGACAGTGGTTGTGAATGACGCCAATGTTGACGATTATGGGTTGGCACCAACTTCATACGACCAAGGATCAGTCGCAACTCACACCACGGGAAGTTTGAAGCTGGGCGCAAACGTGACGCCCGATTATGCGAGCAACTTTGTTTCGTCAACCAACCCCGACGCTGTCAAGAAGGGCGAAGCAGCCACTGGTGACGACGGCACAAGAGCCTTTGCAGGACCAGTCGCATTGGGCAAGGCAGGAAGCGAGTTTTCAATTGAGGTCGCAGTAACTGGCGTGACGGCGCAGGCTTACCTATGCAGTTGGATTGACTTCGACGGCAATGGATTGTTTGATAATCCAGCAGAGCGAGCATGTGCGACTGTGAACCCTGGCGACACAACTGCGAAATTGGCGTGGGCTGTACCAACCAAGGTGACGACGAGTCCGACCTATGCACGTTTACGTTTGAGTTATGACAGCGCGGTCAACTCTCCGTTAGGCAGAGTTGGTTCGGGCGAGGTTGAAGACTATTCGGTGACATTTGCCAATTCTTCTAATTCAACTACTGGCCTGCCATCGACTGGAAAATCATCCGAGATGCCAGCAATAGTCGCTCTATATACGTTGGTCATCGGCCTCTTTGTGCTTGGTCGGCGCCGAACATTGCGCTGACCCAAGAGGGCAGATGGCTGGCGGGTTACGATTTGCTCCGTCAACAACTTTGGGGGAACAGTCATGACTTCAGGTGCCGCCGTTATTCCGGGACTTATGCAGGATGTGCCGTTAGGCATTTTGCATCTTTTCGATCGGGCTGAAAAATACTTCGGTCATAAGACCATCGTGACTGCAACTGGCACGGGTCTTGAACGCACGACATATGCCCAGTGGGCCGAACGTACGCGCAAGGTCGGAACAGTTCTTGATCAACTCGATATTTCAAGCAATGGTCGCGTCGCGACGTTTGCCTGGAACACCGCACGTCACCTCGAGCTGTACTTTGCCGCGCCGTGTACTGGACGCGTATTGCACACTTTGAATATTCGTCTGTTTCCCGAGCAGTTGACCTACATCGTCAACCATGCTGAAGACGAAGTGATTTTTGTTGACAAGTCATTGATGGGCTTGCTTGCCCCGTTGTTGCCAACGTTCACCACCGTGAAGCATCTCGTGATCATGGATGATGGCAAGGGTGAAATTCCGGCCGATCTCGCTGGCATTCCCTCGTATGACTACGAAGAACTTTTGGCGAAAGCATCACCCGCACAATTTAAAGAAGTTCCCGAGAACACCGCGGCGAGCATGTGTTACACGAGTGGTACAACTGGCAATCCGAAGGGTGTCGTGTACACGCATCGCAGTACGTTCTTGCACACCATGGCTGCGATGATGACTGATGGTCTCGGAGTTTCTGAACGCGACTCAATTCTTCCCGTTGTACCAATGTTTCATGCCAACTCGTGGGGATTAGCTCACGCGGCGGTTGCTGCCGGAGCAAATCTCGTCATGCCTGGCCCCGACTTGTCGGGTAAAGCAGTCGCAGACTTAATCGTGAACGAAAAAGTCACCATTGCCGCGGGCGTGCCAACGATTTGGATGGGTGTACTTCCCGAACTGAAGGGACGCGACACTTCAAGTCTGCGCGTGATTCCGTGTGGTGGTTCGGCAGTGCCGCGGGCATTAAGCGAGGCGTACCGCGAACAAACGGGCCTACCGATTCTGCAGGCCTGGGGTATGACCGAAACGAGTCCACTCGCAGCGATATGTCACCTTGACAGCGATCAATTGTTGCTTGACGTGAATGCGCAAGCAGATTTGCGCACTCAAGTCGGTCGCATCATGTTTGGTGTTGAGTGTCGTGTCGTCGAACCCGGAACAGCAACAAGTGTTCCGTGGGACGGAGAATCAAGCGGCGAATTGCAGTGCCGCGGCAACTGGATTGCGGCCACGTATTACAACGACGAACGCGCTGGCGAAAGTTTCACTGACGATGGTTGGTTGCGCACTGGTGATGTTGCTGCAGTCGATGCGCGCGGTCGTATTCGTTTGCTCGACCGCACGAAAGATCTCATCAAGAGTGGTGGCGAATGGATTAGTTCAGTCGAACTTGAAAATGAGCTGATGGCCCACCCGCTCATTCGTGAAGCAGCTGTCATTGGTGTGATGCACCCGCGCTGGAGCGAGCGTCCGCTTGCCTGTGTTGTCCTTGAAGCAGGCGCAGTTCTGTCAAAAGAAGAAATTCTAGAATTCATTGCTTCGAAGGTCGCTAAGTGGCAGGTGCCCGACGATGTGGTGTTTATTGACGAGGTTCCCAAGACGAGTGTTGGCAAGTTTTCGAAAAAGACTTTGCGCGATCGCTTCGAAAATTACCAATTACCTACCGCGTGAGACGAGAATAGACACGATGGAAAACAAGCTGAAAAATTTACGTGTGAGTTCCGTGATCGTTGCAACGATTTTGCTGGTGAGTTGCGGTGCCGATGGTCAAGATTCCGGAGTCACGACAATTGAGACAGTTCCAGCAAACGGTGAAGTGGTCAACATCCAGGCGCTCGACAATTCGTTTCGTCCAGTTGACTTCGAGATTGCGGCCGGAACTGAAGTGATGTTTGACAATCGTGGCCGTAACGATCACAACATTCTTCCCGACACCGTTAAAGACGATGCTGGCCTCATTGCCTTACTGGCGTCCGACACGTCGCCAACTTCGTGGGGTGTGGCGTCACCAGACTTTGTTCCTGGGGACACCTATTCGCATCTCTTCAACGTTCCGGGCGTTTATAACTACTATTGTTCCATCCACGGCGCTCCAGGCGCTGGAATGTACGGAACTCTCACGGTCTCGTGAAGTACGGTCAGACAAGAAACTAATTTCCAGAGGGGGAAATATGAAGCGATCAATGAGTGCACTCATCGGAGTGATGTTTTTAGGTACAGGGCTAGTTGCGTGTGGCGGGGACGACTCGACCACCACATCTGAAGTTCCTAGTCCGGCGTCTGAAGGCGTAATTAACGTCCCGGCCGATTACGCCACGATTCAAGAAGCAGTTGATGCTGCCGTTGAAGGCGACCTGATCTTGATTGCTCCCGGCACTTATAACGAAGCGGTTCAAGTGGAGACGAACAACATCATCATTCGTGGACTCGATCGCAACACCGTCATCCTTGATGGCAACTTTGAACTTGACAACGGAATTCGTGTTGTTGGCGCCAACGGTGTCGCACTCGAAAACATGACGGCCATTAATTACACCAAGAATGGATTCTTCTGGACTGGTGTGACTGGCTTCCGCGGCGATTACCTCACCGCATGGCGTAACGGCGACTACGGCGTCTACGTCTTTGACTCTGTTGGTGGCGTCATTGATAACTCGTATGGTGCTGGTTCGCCTGATGCTGGTGTGTACGTTGGTCAGTGTTACCCGTGCGATACGTTGATTACTAACTTCACTGCCGAACACAACGGCCTGGGTTATTCAGGAACCAACTCGGGTGGCAACATGGTCATCGTGAACTCAATTTTCCGCAATAACCGTGCGGGTATCGTGCCCAACAGTGGTAGCTACGAATTGTGTTACCCCGAGCGTAAGACCACCATCATTGGCAACTTGGTCTACAACAACAATCAGCCAGATACTCCGGCAATTGATGTCGCGCTCTTGGCTATGGGTAACGGAATTTTGAATGCGGGTGGTGTGCAAAACATCATCGAACGTAACCGAGTCTGGAATCACAACAAGACGGGTATCGGACTTGTACCTTTCCTTGAAGAAGATGCCAGTGACGTGATGCCCGAAAAGTCGGCGTGGGAAATGACGTGTGAAGAGAGCAAGAATCTCATGCCAGTTCAACCCGATGGCCCGTTGTTGTGGGACAGCCAAGAGAACACTGTTCGTGGCAACGTGCTTGAAGACAATCGTCGTGCCGACATTGCAGTTGCTTCGGCCGGTTCAGACTTGTGGACCTTGGCTAACTGCTTCGAAGGCAACACCTTCACGACATCAGCTCCACTCGACCTCGAGAAATTGGCACCGTGTGGAACTCAGCTGAGCAAGGACACTGGCGATTGGACTGCTGGCGACCTGAATGTGATCACTTGGTTGGTTGATGCTGAGACAGCACCGCCATCGGTTGATTGGAAGACTTCAAACCTTCCAGCGATGCCAGTTTTGGATTCAATGCCCGATGCTGCAACGGCACCTGGTGTTCCCGCAAGCGCAACGCCGCCAACGATCGACCTCGACGCAATTACGGTTCCTGACAAGATCGACTGATCTCGTCACACATAGAAGAACGACAACATGACCCGGCGAACAAAAGCACTTTTGTTCGCCGGGTCTTTGTTTCTTTTCGGTTCGTGCGCAAGTGATTCGCACGACGGCATGACTTTCGACCATTCAGTAATGCCCGTCGAAGCAGCTTCAGTAATGGGCCAGCCCGATCAACCCATCACTGGTCCTCAAGGTCGTGTCGGTCAGTTTGTTGTTGAATGCCCATTTAGTCATGCATTGTCTGACGACCCGATTTTGTATCCAGGCGATGCCGGCGCTTCGCACTTGCATGTGTTCTTCGGAAACACCGGAGCCGACGCCGATTCAACTCTCGAATCATTATTGGATCAAGGCACAACCTGTGAGCAACGAGAAGACACGGCGTCGTATTGGGCGCCGGCCCTTTTAGATAAGGGTCAGTTGATCGTGCCAGTTAAGAGCGTCGCTTACTACCGAGCTGGTCTCGGCGTTGACCCCACATCAGTTGTCGCATTTCCTGCGGGCTTAATGATGATTGCGGGCGATCCAATGGCCACAGAAGCACAGCCGACATCAGTTGTCGCATGGACATGTGGAAACAGCAGTGTTCGCGACGCATTGCCTCCGTCGTGTCCCGCTGACAATGGTCTGCGTTTGGACATTACGTTCCCCGATTGTTGGGACGGCAAGAACCTTGATGTCGCTGGTCACCGCACTCACATGTACTACTCGTCAAGCGGTGAGTGCCCGAAGAGCCATCCAGTTGCGGTTCCGCAACTTATTTTTTCGGTTGCCTATCCAGTGCATGGTGATGCATCAAAGTTGCAGCTTGCCTCAGGCAGTTTGCTGACCGGTCACGCCGATTTCGTGAATTCGTGGGATCAAGAAAAGCTGGAAGACGAAGTCGAATTGTGTATCGGTCGTGACGTCGTGTGTGGCGTCACGAGCGGTTGATCCTCGGGCTAGAGGCGACCAGCGTCAGTGACGCGTTGCAAAAACTGCTGAGTTCGTTCATGTTGTGGATGACCAAAGAGCTCGTTCGGGGGAGCGCACTCCAAAACTTGGCTCTAAATTGGGCCAGATAGTGAAAAAAGGACCTTTTCCCCTTGACAATGAGACAGCAGGGGTCTTAGTGTCTCATCTTGTGGTGACCAACGACACGACAATGCAGAGCCCCGAGGATCGGATCCTTGACGCGGCTCGTCGATGTGTCGATCGTTGGGGCATGAACAAGTTGACCATTGATGACGTGGCGACCGAAGCCAATGTCTCGCGAGCAACTCTGTACCGAATTTTCCCTGGCGGCAAAGACATCATGTTTGACGCATTGCGCGTTCGTGAACTCAGCGAATTTTTTGCCGGTATGCGCGCGAGCATTGAACCAGTTGAGTCTCTACTTGATTTCGCGGTGAAAGCTTCGGTGTACGCGCTTCGCGAGATGCGCAATGACGAGCACTTAGCCATGATGTTGTCAACCGAAGAAGGTACGGCACTCAAGTCATTGACCGTTGAAGGCCTGCCACGAATTCTGAATGTCGCTTCGCAATATATGACACCGTTTTTGACCGAGTTCGTTCCCGCTGAAGAAGCCGAAGTGCTCGTTGAGCTTTTGGCACGATTTGTTATTTCGTTCTTCTTGGCACCAAGCCAACACTTTGACCTTGCCGATCCAGATTCGGCTCGTTCATTCTTCGCACCATTTATTTATGCATTTCATCCAGCAGTGATCTAATAACAAAATTCTCAAACCATAGGAGACAAAAATGAGCATTACCGAAAACGAAAGCCAAGACATTTTGGGTCGTTCAGACCTCAATGACATCGAGGCAATCCTTTCCATCACTAACGAAGACGCTGAAGCGGTTCAGCACATCGTCAAAGACAACGCCGACGCCATCTTCACGTGGGACTACTCACTGAGCCGCCCGGCCTTGCGTAAGTTGTACGAAAAAGCCAAGGTTGGCCAGTGGAATGGTTCCACCGATCTTGACTGGTCGATCAACGTTGACGAAGAAAAGCAAGTTGCTATGGATCTCGCAGCCTTTGCTTCAGGACTGA
>JBIIMF010000018.1:0-20866 GCA_044338135.1 Ilumatobacteraceae bacterium
TGCCGCGAGTTCTTGACGGGCCCGAATTGCAGACGTTGCTTGAGCCAATCGACATTGACGAAAGCGAACCCTTGTGGCGCCGTCGCCGCAATGATGCATTGCTCGAAGTTCTGTACGGAAGCGGATTGCGCGTGAGCGAGCTCTGCAATCTTGATATCGACAGTGTCGACCTCAAGCGAAGTGTTGTCACGGTGTGGGGCAAGGGCGGCAAAGAGCGCCGAGTCCCGATGTCACTTGCCGCAGTCGAGACCATTCGTGACTGGTTGAAATCGCGCCTCGAGGTTGTCGGGGACGAATCTGGGGTTGCGCTGTTCTTGAATGCCCATGGCAAGCGCCTCGGCACCCGCGATGTTCGTCGTGTCCTCGATGAACGGTCAATCAACCCCACGCATCCCCATGCGTTGCGCCATACATATGCCACGCATTTGCTGGACGGCGGGGCCGATTTGCGGTCGGTACAAGAACTTTTGGGCCACAGTGACGTCGCCACGACTCAGCGATACACGCACGTCAGTAAAGAGCGTCTACGGTCGGTGTATACAAGTACTCATCCTCGGGCCTGAAGGCCCGACAATGAAGCATCTTTATCACCATGACCGAGCCTGAAAAAAACTCCGACAATCTGGATGCTCCAGAAGAAAAACCGTCGCGTACGACTCCGGCGATTGAACGCGCTTGGGTGCGCTGGGTTGAAGATCGCGACGAGTCGGCGCGCGATCAATTGATTGTGCACTATTCGCCACTTGTTAAATTCGTCGCTGGTCGTGTTGCGGCTGGTTTGCCTGCAGGTATTGATACCGGCGAACTGAACGGCACTGGTGTCTTTGGTCTGATGGACGCGGTTGATCGGTTTGATCCGAGCCTCGGATTCAAATTTGAAACTTTTGCGGTGCCACGAATTAAAGGTGCAATTCTTGATGGATTGCGCGCTCTTGATTGGGTGCCTCGTTCAGTGCGTTCGCGTTCGCGGCAAATTGAAACTGCCGTTGCCAAATTGGGTAACGAATTCAAACGAGCCCCAACTGACGAAGAGATTTGTGCCGAACTCGGTATTGATACCGATGAACTACACAAGTGGTTGTCAACGATTTCAGTAGCAAACGTTGGCCCACTTGATCATGTTGTCGGTGGTGGCGATGGAGAGCAACGACAACTGCCGGCGTCGCCCGATCAGGGTCCAGATGCAATTGTTGAAGATCAAGAATTGCGGCAAACGATGCGTTCTGAAATTCGCGGTTTACCCGAGCGTGAACGCACTGTGGTCGCCCTGTACTACGACGAAGGTATGACCTTGGCCGAAATTGGTTCGGTACTCGGCGTCACCGAAAGTCGAGTGTCGCAAATTCACTCGAAGGCGATCATCATGTTGCGTGCCCGAATGTCGGCAGCCGGCGTTTAGGGCCAAGCCCGCAATCTCCGTTAACGGCTGATCATTGCGCACAGTGTTCGGTGATTGTTTTTTCCTTACTTCTGTCGGTCCAATGTTTGCTCGCTCCCGTTCAGACGCCGGTGGCATTTCCGTATGTCGAACCTCCGTGCGAGTTTTGCGCAGGGCGTCGGACGATCGATTTTGCGCAGTCGGTCGGGCAAGTAGTGGTTGCGCCAATTGCGGGCCGCATCACATTTGCCGGAACCGTGGTCGACCAGGGGTACGTCACGATCGATCCAAGTCCGGGCACGAGATACGGTCCAGAAGTGCTGATCACCGTGGGAGGTCTCGTGATCGCTACAAACATCGTGTCGGGGCGAAACGTGCAGGTCGGGGAGCGGATTGGTGTATCCAATGGGCTCATTCGTCTCAGTATGCGATCCATTCGTGAAGGGAAGGCCGCTCGCTACGTTGACCCCACGGCGTATCTGGGTCGTCGCCGCCCTCGGGTACGCCTCATTCCGAACTCAGGTTTTGGCGCTCGTCGAGCTCAGATTGGGCTGACCTGTCCAGCCTCTTTTGGCAGGTGAGATGGCAGATTCGGGCAAAGTCCCGCTAGTCTGCCCTACTTAAGAAACAACTGTGCAAGAAACAAGTTCTTGTACAAACCACAACGCATGGTCCTCATCCTGCGGTCGTCACTGAGTGATGCGAGGTCCCATGCCCCTAACCGCAGAAACAGGAGGACAGTGCCATGGCCATCGTCACGATGCGTCAACTATTGGAAGCCCGAGTTCATTTCGGTCACCAAACCCGTCGTTGGAACCCCAAGATGCGTCGCTTCATCTTTGGTGAGCGCAACGACATTTACATCATCGACTTGCAGCAGACCCTCGAGCGCATCGAGACCGCGTACGCATTCGTGCGTGACTTGGTCGCCGGTGGCGGTTCGGTTCTGTTCATCGGTACCAAGCAGCAAGCACAAGATCCGATTGCTGGCTTCGCCGAAAAGTGCGGCATGCCGTACATCAACGAACGTTGGTTGGGTGGAATGCTCACTAACTTCGAAACGATTCACAAGCGCGTGCAGAAGATGCTCGAACTCGAGCGTCTCCAAGAGACCGGCGATTTCGCTTTGATGCCGAAGAAAGAAGCGCTCTTGAAGAGCCGCGAATTGGCCAAGTTGCAGAAGAACCTCAGCGGTATTCGCCACATGACCAAGCGCCCGCAGTGTGTCTTCATCATTGACACCAAGAAAGAACACATCGGCGTTACTGAAGCGAACAAGCTTGGTATTCCGATCGTCGGCATCGTTGATACCAACGTCGACCCCGATCTCATCACGTTCCCGATTCCCGGAAACGACGACGCAATTCGTGCCAACGAATTGATGTCAAAGATGATCGCTGAAGCAGTCATCGAGGGTCGTTACATTGCGTCAAAGCGAAATCCTGGTTTAGTTGCTCCCGAAAAGAGCGACGCCGAAAAGGCCGAGTTCGCTGCGAACCAGGCCAATGCCCGTACCCAAGCAGCGGCTGCTCAAGCTGAGCGTGAAGCTCGTCTTGCTGCGACAAAAGCACCTGTTGCTGAAGCAGCTGCTGACACCACATCTGATTCTTCCCCGGAGGCCTGAGAAATGTCGTTTACAGCTAAAGATGTTCAGAGTCTGCGCCAGTCCACTGGCGCTGGCATGATGGATTGCAAGAAGGCTCTCGAAAATAACAATGGTGACATTGAAGAGGCCAAGCAATGGTTGCGCGAAAAGGGCTTAGCTGCATCAGCTAAGCGCGATGACCGCGACAACAACCAAGGTGTTGTTGCTCTTGTCGTCGCCAACAATGTTGGTGCCATCGTCAAGCTCAAGTCTGAAACCGACTTCGTGGCCGGTAGCGATCAGTTCAAGGGTGAAGCTCAGGCTTTGGCCGAACTTGTTGCGGCTAAGGGCGAAGCAGCTGTTGCTGAGCGCACGGCAATTCTTGATGACCTCAAGATCGTTCTCAAAGAGAAAATTGAACTCGGTGAAGTTGTTCGAATCGAAGCTGCCGCTGGCAACATCGTCGACAGTTACCAACACATCCAAGGTGGACGTGGAGTCAATGCTGTGCTCGTCGAAGTAGAAGGCGGTTCAGTTGAACTCGCTCACGACATCGCAGTACACATCGCGTTTGCTCGCCCCAAGTACTTGAATCGTGAAGAAATTCCGGCCGACGTTCTTGAAAAAGAAAAAGCCACCCTTGAAGCGATTAGTCGCAACGAAGGCAAGCCAGAAGCTTCTTTGGCCAAGATCGTCGAAGGCCGAATCAACGGTTTCTATAAAGATGTGTGCTTGGTCGAGCAGCCTTACGCCAAAGATGACAAGCAGTCGGTGACTCAGATTTTGGGTGGCGCGAAGATTATTCGTTTCGCTCAAGTCGAGATCGGCTGATCGGTCATGGCCGGAACTGACGCTGGTAAATCCCGTCAGGCCGACCGTCCCGCCTGGAAGCGGGTCGTGCTGAAACTATCGGGAGAGGCCTTGGCCGAACCGACTGGTTTCGGACTCGACAATGGTGTTTTGCATCAAGTCGCGACCGAAATTAAAGATGTCCGCGACAATCTCAAGATTGATATCGCGGTCGTCGTTGGTGGTGGCAACTTCTGGCGTGGACTCAAGGGCGCTGGTCAAGGTATGGATCAAGCTCAGGCCGACTTCATGGGCATGATCGCCACCGTGATGAATGGTTTGGCATTGCAGGACGCTCTTGAACGAGTGGGTCAGCAAAGTCGGGTCATGACGGCAATCGAGATGCCCAAAGTTGCTGAGCCCTACATCCGTCGACGCGCCGAGCGCCACATGGAAAAGGGTCGCGTCGTGATTTTCGCTGGTGGAACCGGTAACCCGTTCTTCACAACTGACACGGCAGCAGCCCTGCGGGCCGCTGAAATCGACGCTCAGGCCATTTTGAAGGGCACCCACTCGGGAGTGGACGGCGTCTACACCGCCGACCCCAAACTTGATCCCGCCGCCACTCGTTATGACCGAATTTCCCACAAAGATGTGATCGAAAAAGAGCTTCGGGTCATGGACGCCACCGCCATTGCCTTTTGCCGAGACAACAAAATCCCGATCGTGGTCTTTGACGTGAGTACCCCCGGAAACATCAGATCCGTTCTTGAGGGTCAAGCCATAGGTACGCTGGTCGGGTGACTGACGACATTTTGCTCGAAGCCATCGACAAGATGGACAAAGCGGTCGAGCACGCCCAAATTCAATTCACGACGATCCGCACTGGTCGGGCCACGCCCGCACTCGTCGAAAAGCTCATGGTGAACTATTACGGCGCCGACGTTCCCCTCCAACAACTCGCGGGTTTTCAGGTTCCTGAGGCTCGCACGCTGGTCATTAAGCCCCACGATCGCGGATCATTGAACGCCATCGAAAAGGCCATCCGCGACAGCGATCTCGGCATGTCTCCGTCAAACGACGGCGTCATCATTCGTCTCAATTTCCCGATGCTGACCGAAGAGCGTCGCCGGGACTATGTGAAATTGGTGAAGAATATGGCTGAGGAGGGTCGAGTCGCGGTACGTAATGTGCGACGAGACGCCCGCAAACAGTTAGAAACAGCAGAAAAAGACGGGGAAGTTTCCGCCGATGAACTAGAACGGGCTGAAAAAGAACTAGACAAGATTACGCACGATCATGTTGATCACATCGACAAGTCCGTGCAACGTAAAGAACAAGAACTTCTGGAAGTCTGATAGGACGGGACCATGAGCGATGACATGTGGCGCAAGGGTTCTGGCTCAGGCCAGGACGATGAATTTGAAGATTTCGGCGAACTCCGTTTTGCCGACGATGAAGGTGACGATGAGCCAGCTCCGTTGAGCTTTGGCGACAACGACACTGGTTCGCTTCCGCATTGGACCGAGAAGCCCACGGGTGAGTTGCCGCGATTGTTCGGCGATGACCCTTCTGGCTCAGTGTCACGTCCGATTCCGCGTGACTCGTCGCGCGATGTTTCTCGTGATGTCTCGCGAGAAGTTGCACGCGACCGATCTCCAGTTGATGAGACCGGCGACGTTGATGTGTGGGGTTCGTACTCTGGATCGGCTCCTCGACCCATTCCCGATCGTCCATCAGGTGCAACCGCTCGTCCCGATGATTCGGGAAGCAGTGGTCGTCCGCGTGTTCGTCTCGGTGACTCGACTGGCGGAACGCGTCGCGATGACACCACTGGTACCTCGACGCGCCCCATTCCGAATGTGCGCCGCGACGAAACCGCTGGTTCGAGCGGGACAAGTCGCACCGGCCGAATTTCGATTAGTACTGACGACACACAAGGTCGCCCCGTCACCGGTAGTCGTCCCCGTCCAACCACCGAGCGTGGACCGCGTCCGCGTCCTGATGCGCAACCACGTGAACGTGGTCAACGCAGTGTTCCGGCCCGGCCCGGAGTCGCTGGTCGCGACATGCCGACAGCAATCGCTGTTGGCCTCTTGATGGTTGCTGCGTTTATTGCGGCGCTGCTCTGGAAGCCTGTTGCGGTGTTGGCCATTGTTGTTTTGGTCTGCGGACTTGCTGCGGTTGAATTCTTTGAGAAGGTTTCAGACAAGGGATATCGACCAGCTTCAATCGTCGGTATCACTGCATCAATTTGCGCACCGTTGGCCGCTTACTGGGTGGGCGAAGGCGCTTTGCCGTTGGTCTTCACCTTGGCGCTGATGGCATCGGCAGTTTCATTCGTCGGCGCAACAAATATTCAGGCGAGTCCGATGCCCAATATGGCTATCACCTCGCTCGGAATGTTGTGGATCGGAATGATGGGTTCGTTTGCTGCTCTCTTGGCTGGCGTCTCTAATGTTCCTGGCCTTGCCAACGTCGGTACAGACACCTTGTTCATTGTGGCTGTCGGTGTAATTGCCAATGATGTTGGCGCATTGTTCGTCGGATCATCGGCTGGTAAGACTCCGTTGCGGGCCTGGATTAGTCCGAACAAGACTGTTGAAGGCTTGATGGGTGGATCACTCGCAACGTTGATTTCAATGTGGATCATTAGTTTGCAAAGCGACACCTGGAACAACATCGGTGAATTGTTGATGCTGGCAATATTGGTCGCAGTTCTTGCTCCGCTCGGAGATTTAGTCGAGAGCATGTTCAAGCGCAACCTTGATATCAAAGACTTCGGAACCATCATTCGCGGCCACGGCGGAGTCCTTGATCGTTTTGATGGATTCTTGTTTGTCTTGCCGGCTGCTTACTATTTGTTGATGGTGCTCCATCCGAAGGACTTCGTGATGTGAACGGTGAGTACCGTTCGTATTTCAGTAGCTGGTAGTTCTGGCTCGATCGGCACGCAAACACTTGATGTTGTGCGTGCCGAGAATGTCCGATGCACTCAAGGCCTTTCTGATATTGAATACATCGTCAGTGGTTTAGGTCTTGGGTCAAATATTGATGTACTCATTGCGCAGGCCCGCGAATTCAAGCCGAGCGTTGTTGCGGTTGCTGATGTTTCGCGCCATAAAGAAGTACAAGCAGCGCTCCCGGGCGTCACTGTCGTGCGCGACATGGCCGAGCTTGTGCATGATGCAGACGTCGTTGTTAATGCGGTCGTCGGATTTGCCGGCTTGCCCGTCACGCTCGAAACTCTGCGTCAAGGAAAACGGTTAGCGCTCGCGAACAAAGAATCACTCATCGCTGCTGGTCCGGTAGTTCAGCCCTTGCGTTCAGTTCCCGGTGCCGAAATTGTTCCTGTTGATAGCGAACATTGCGCAGTGCATCAGTGTTTGCGCTCGACGGTACGGCCAGGTGTTGAAGTTTCGCGCATCGTTCTGACCGCGAGTGGTGGACCATTTAGAGGCCGCACGATTCAAGATTTGGCTGAAGTGACAGTTGAACAAGCTTTAGCTCACCCCACATGGAGCATGGGTCCCAAGATCACGATCGACTCGTCGACGTTGATGAATAAAGGACTCGAAGTCATTGAAGCTCATGAGCTTTTTGGTGTGAGTTACGACCAAATCGAAGTTGTTGTTCATCCGCAATCAGTGATTCATTCAATGGTTGAGTTCACCGATGGTTGCACCATGGCTCAACTGAGCATGCCCGACATGCGACTGCCTATTGGTTACGCGCTGGCACATCCGAATCGCATCGGCACGCCGTTTGGTCGCATTGATTGGTCAACATTGACGCATCTTGATTTCAGTGCACCCGATACATCGACGTTCCGTTGTTTGTCGTTGGCGTATCAGGCAGGTCGAACGGGCGGCACAGCACCAGCATTCTTGTCGGCTGCCAATGAAGTCGCTGTTGAAGCCTTTTTGGCCGGATCACTGAAATGGCCCGATATTGCGGCCGTGGTTGACGCGTCGTTGCAGGCCCATGTTGCGACCGATGGCACGCTGTCTAGCGCCGACATCATCGAGGCCGACCGCACGGGACGCGAAGTTGCGCATAAAGTGCTGTCTCAATGACGATATATCGATCTTTACGTGACGAGATGATGGCCGGTGGGGCTGTTGATGAGCCTGGTGCTGCCCCCAAGTCACCGCGCCAATCGGTAGCCGTGATTTCTGGTGTCACCATTCTTGCACTGTTGATTTGGTTGGGTATGAGCAACAAGTGGAGCCTGGTGTTGGTCGCCGGGCTGTTGATCTCGGTCTTCCTGCACGAACTCGGTCACTTTGCAACCGCTGGTTGGGCTGGCATGAAGCGCACCCAGTTCTTCATGGGCTTCGGACCCAAACTCTGGAGTACTCATCGCAACGGCGTCGAGTACGGAGTTCGGGCATTGCCACTTGGTGCATTTGTGCGCATCGTCGGCATGAACAATCTTGATCCAGTTGAGGCGGGCGACGAAGACGTCGCGTATTCATCGAAGCCATACCGCTGGCGCATGTTGGTCATCACCGCCGGATCAATCATGCACATCATCATCGCGGTTCTGATCATGATGTTTGTGTACAGCTTTGGTGGTCGTTATCAAGAGACCGGCATTGTCAAGGTGTTTGCAGTTACTGAAAATTCTCCAGCTGCGGCCGCCGGGCTCGGACTTGGCGACGAAATTGTCTCGATCAACGGAACAATATTGGCTTCATCTGATGACTTGAGAAGTACGGTTCGCTCGTTGCAAGCGGGCGACGAAATCACGCTTGTCTATTCAGAAAATGGCGCCGGTGATGATGGCTCAGAAAAAGCCGTCAATGTTGTGTTGGCTCAACACCCCACCGATGAAACCCCGGGTATCGGGTACTTGGGGGTTGGCACCGATAGTTACGGCCGAGAGAAATTGGGTCTCATTGCTGCTTCAGGTCATGTTGCAAGCGATTTGTGGAGCGGCATGGGCAACACAATTTCAGGAATCGGCACCGTCGTTAATCCGTCGAATCAATGGACGCAACTCACCGATGAAAACGCCGACCCCATGAAGCGCCCGACCACTGTGGTCGGTATCACGCAGGTCGCTGGCGATATTGGTAATCGAGATGGGTTCTTCGGTGTCCTTGAAGTTTTGGCATCAATCAACGTTTTCGTCGGACTTTTCAACCTGTTGCCGTTGTTGCCCTTTGACGGCGGTCATGCCGCAATCGCAACCTATGAACGCATTCGTAGTCGCAAGAACCGTGAGTATCGTGCCGACGTCGAAAAGATGTGGCCAGTCACCGTGGTCGTTCTAACACTTTTGCTGTTTTTAACTTTCACCGGTTTGTATCTCGATATCACGCGACCGTTCTAAACACTGACAGGATGTAGTTAATGTCAAGTTCCGCTGGATCGCTCACTAATCGCCGCCCCACCCGTCAAATCATGGTGGGCAAAGTTCCCGTTGGCGGGGGAGCACCCATCACGGTGCAGTCAATGACGATCACAAAGACCGCCGATGTTGAAGGAACCTTGCAGCAGATTTATGCACTCGCTGCCGCGGGTTGCGACATTGTGCGCTGCACATGTAACGAGATCGAGGCCGCTGAGGGTCTTGCGCAAATTGTGCCGCGTTCGCCTGTTCCGATCATCGCCGACATTCACCATCAATACAAGATGGCGCTTGCAGCGATGGAAGCCGGTGTCCACGGTCTGCGTTTGAACCCGGGCAACATCCGTCGACCCGAACACATCAAGGCAGTGGCATCTGAAGCAAAAGATCGCGGCATACCGATTCGTATTGGTGTCAACGGCGGTTCGCTCGATCCCGAGTTGTATGACAAGTACGGCGGCAAGGTGACCCCCGAAGCAATGGTCGAATCGGCGTTGCGCGAGATTGCGTACTTTGACGAAGTTGGTTTTGATCAGATCAAGATCAGTGTGAAGGCATCAAATGTTCCGCTCATGGTTGAGGCGTATCGCCAACTCAGCGAGGTCACTGATTATCCGCTGCACCTTGGTGTCACCGAAGCTGGTCCCTTGCCCAACGGTTTGTTGAAAGCAACTGCTGGCATTGCCGCGCTGTTGCTCGAAGGCATTGGCGACACGATTCGTTATAGCCTCACGGCCGATCCAGTTGAAGAAGCACGCGCTGGTCGTCAGTTACTTGAGGCGCTGGGCCTACGTGAACGAAAGAACGTCGATCTCATCGCCTGCCCAAGTTGTGGCCGTGCCGAGATTGACGTGATCGATGTAGCAAATCGTGCGATGAAGGCTTTTGGTGAGCGCAAGATTCCGTTGCAAGTTGCCGTGATGGGTTGCGTGGTGAACGGACCCGGTGAAGCGCGCGAAGCCGACTTGGGTATTGCTGCTGGCAACAAGCGCGGTCACTTGTTTGTGAAGGGTCGCAACGTGGCGGTAGTCCCCGAAAGTGAAATGGTTGAAGCGTTAGTCGAATGGGCCGAGTTCATTCACGAGCACGGTGCAGAAGCCGCGATCGCTCGAGTTGATACCGCTAAAGCCGAACGCGAAGCAGCAAAAGATCGCTCAATGTTGCTTGACGCTCAAGGTGATGATGTCAATCGCTCGCAAGATCGGATCGTTGAGATCCGCAAAAAGAGTTAGTCGTTCAGAGAACTAAGTGTTTTCGGTGACTCTGAAAAGGGTTGCTTTACCGTGCAGGGTAATTTCTTCGCCTGGGGCGAGATAACAGACTTCACCGCGGTGCAACAGATTGGTGGCGCCAACTCCGCACAATGTGAGTTCACGGGTGCGGGCGCGCAAAGTTTCGGTGCCGTCAATTTGATGGACCCACAAGGTGAATGGCGCATCGGGAGTTTCGTATTTCCACAGTCGACCGGCTTCAGTTTTGGCAACGGGAACGGCGCGTAAAATCGGATCGGGTAATGGCTGTGGCACGACAGTCGCAAGCAGTTCGTTGACATCGACGTGTTTATTCGTGAGGCCACACCGCACCACATTGTCGCTAGACCCCATGACTTCGATACCAGTGCCACTGAGATAGGCGTGCAAGTTGCCTGGATCAAGATAGAGCGCTTCGCCGGCTTGCAGTGTGAGGTAATTCAAGAGCAGCGTTGCAATCACTGCTGGATCATCGGGGTATGCGACGGCGAGACGTGTGACCCATTGAGCGCTCGGTGAATCGTGATTTTGGCAGGCGTCAATCACGTCTTTCATGAGTACTTGGATTTCTTGGCCGCCACCGAACAGCCAACGCATGGTGTGATCGAGATCGTGGTCGGCCAACAGGCGAGCGATGATTGAAGCGCCACCACCAATTGAGTGCAAGAGTTCAACGGTTGCGACAGGTTCGCGAAATCCGCACAACGCTTCAAAAGGTCCGAGCGCACAGATGAGTTCGGGCTTGGCAAATGGATCGCGATAAATACGTCGCGAGTTTCCAACGGGAATATTCAGGCGATTTTCTCGGGCGTATCCGGCCTTGGCTTGATCGGATGACGGGTGGCTCTGCAACGACAATGGTTCAGCGGCTGCCAGAACCTTTAACAAGAACGGCAATTCGCCAGCAACGGAAAGCAATGGGACTGACTCTCCGCCGGTGTCGTCAGTTGCAATGCGGCGCAACGCTGCAGCAGTTGCATCATCAACCGTCAGTACTTTTGATGCGCCACCTAAGTGCGTACCAAACCACAACTCGGCCCACGGACGACCATCAGGTTCGATATCAAGTAGATGAGGGATCGCGGTGGGATGACCCCATGAATAATGTTGTACGACGCCTCGCACTAACTTCATGGTCAGTTCCCTGACCGCCCACAGATTGAACGTAACGTCGCCACCGCTTCACCGATTGCAACATCGCTACGTTCACCATTGGCGCGATTGCGAACTTCAATGACTCCATCGGCAAGACCCTTGCCAACAACAACGATGGTGGGCACACCGATGAGTTCGGCATCTTTGAACTTCACACCAGGAGACACCGAAATGCGGTCGTCAAGCAGAACACGAATCCCTGCGGCTTCGAGTTCGTTAGCGATGCGTTCGCCTTCTTCGGCGATGGCATCGGCGCCTTTGCTGGCAATGACAATGTGTACATCAGCAGGTGCAACTTCACGTGGCCAGCACAAGCCCATGTCGTCAAGGGTTGCTTCGGCGATTGCCGCGACGGCACGCGAAACACCAATGCCGTAACTACCCATGGTGACAACGACTTGTTTGCCATTTTGGTCGAGCACGGTGAGATTCAGTGCTTCGGCGTACTTGCGACCCAATTGGAAAATGTGGCCGATCTCAATGCCGCGCGCCATTTCAAGTACACCAGTTGCATTTTTAGCGGCGCACGTTGGGCAAGTGTCACCGGGTAGAACTTCGGCGGCTTCAATGGTTCCGTCGGGCGTGAAGTCGCGGCCACACACCAAGCCAACAACGTGATTACCGGCCTTGTTTGCGCCGGTCACCCAACTCGTTCCTGTTGAAACGCGGGGATCCACGAGGTAGCGAATCTGTGATGACGATGTTGAACCGAGAACATCGGGTCCGATGTAACCCTTCACAAGTGCGGGATAGTTGGCGAAGTCTGCTTCGGTAAAAGCATCTGGTTCGGCGGGGCCAACTTGTGCTTCGACGCGCTTCATATCTACTTCACGATCGCCCGGTAAACCAATCGCCAATGGTTCGCGTCGACCATCGGGATGGCGCAACATGATGATGACGTTCTTGAGAGTGTCGCTGGAAGTCCAAGGAGTTGTTTTGCCGAGTGCACCGTTGATATCGGTGCGGGCATTTAACAAATCAACAAGTGTTGCAATCGTTGGTGTGTTGGGTGTGTCGACAACTTGCGAAGGTGCTGCTTGTGAAAAATCAATTGCTGCTGGTGTCGGCACGGTGACGGCTTCGGTGTTGGCGGCGTAACCACATGTTGTGCATCGCACGAATGTGTCTTCGCCAACTTCGAGCGGAGCTAAAAATTCTTCGCTCTTTGAACCACCCATGGCTCCTGACATCGCCGAGACGATGACGAAGGGAAGGTGTAGACGTTCAAAGGTTTTGATGTAGGCGGCGCGGTGAGCTTCGTAACTTGCGGCCAAGCCCGCGTCATCGATATCAAAACTGTACGAGTCCTTCATGACGAACTCACGTCCGCGTAACAGGCCAGCTCGGGGACGAGCTTCGTCGCGGAACTTGGTCTGAATTTGGTAGATGCTCAGCGGAAGATCTTTGTAACTGCTGTAGAGATCTTTGACGAGGAGCGTAAACATCTCTTCGTGGGTTGGGCCGAGTAGGTAGTCGACGCCGCGGCGGTCTTGGAGGCGGAACAAGTTGGGTCCGTATTCGGTCCAACGGTTGGTGGCCTCGTAGGGCTCACGGGGGAGCAGGGCCGGAAAGTGGACTTCTTGAAAACCAGCGGCATCCATTTCTTCGCGCACGATGCGCTCGACATTGCGATAGACGTTCCAGCCGAGGGGGAGCCAGGTGTAGCCACCAGGGGCAGCACGACGGATATAACCAGCCCGAACCATGAGTTGGTGACTCGGGACCTCGGCATCGGAGGGATTTTCGCGCAAAGTGCGGACGAACAGGCTGGATAAACGCAACATTCCGTCAGGCTACTTGTCGTGATGAGTCAACTGAGGGAGATCACTCGTGTCGGTTAGCGCTCGCATTCTTGTATGATGGAGCGGTCTGAAGAGAATTTCCATTCCGGTGGGTCTGAAAGGCGAGGGCTTCAGCCCTCGTCTTTTTTAGTCACTGGGGTCATATTCGATTCAGATTCACGACGAGAACATAGAAATTTTGACAAAACGGAGGTGAATTGATGTCTGAAAACCAAGTCTCACGACGAATCGAAGCATTAATCACCCCAGTTTTGGCCGATCTTGGCCTCGAGATGTACGACCTCGAATACAACGGTGGCATCGTCAAGATCACTGTCGATACACCTCCAGGTTCGCCCGGTGGCATTGACGTCGATCAATTGTCGCAATGTACGCGCCTTATTTCGCGCGAACTCGACCACGACGACCCCGTACCTGGTCATTACACCCTTGAAGTCTCGAGCCCCGGTCTCGAGCGAAATCTTCGCCTACCGCGCCATTTCCAGCGCGAAACGGGCAAATCAGCGGCGATTCGCCTACAGAACGTCATAAATGGTGAGCGTCGGCTCAGTGGCGTCATCGAATCGGCCGGTCCCGACACTTTCTTGTTGCGTTTGGCCAATGGTGAAGAACGCATCATTCCGTACGACCAGATCGATCGGGCCAAAACAATTTTTGTTTGGGAAGCCCAACCCAAGCCCAGTAACAAGAATGGCAAAGGCACCAAAGCCGGAGCTAAGGGAACCAAGAAATCGGCGTCTACTGGTACATCAAAGTCCAGTGGCACGAGCAGTTCGGCCGCTTCCACGGCAGACTCTGAGCAAGAAATCGATGATTTTCTTGATCGCAACGACGATCTCGAAGATCTTGATACAGAACTAGATCTAGATACTGACAACGAATTAGATAACGAATCCGACAACTACATCCACAACGACGACCAGGAGTCATCCCAGTCATGAGCAATCTCGACATGAAAGAAGCCATCAAAATGTTGGCGGCCGAAAAGAACATTTCAGAAGAGACCCTTCTGCAAGTTCTCGTAGAAGCCTTGGCGACCGCGTACAAGCGTCGTCCAGGTTCGGCTGAAGAAGTTGAAGTCGGTCTCAATACCGACACCCTCGAAATCTCCTTCACGGCGTTCGACATCGATGAAGACGGCAACTGGGTGAACCAGCGTGACGACACTCCCGACAAGAACGAACTTGGTCGTATCGCGGCACAGACGTTCCGTCAGGTGATGGGTCAGCGCATCCGCGAAGCCGAGCGCGACAAGAAGTTCGAAGAATATGCCAACCGCGAAGGCGACATTGTGACGGGCATCATTCAGCAGAACGATCATCGTTATGCATTGCTCGATCTTGGCAAAGTTGAGGCTCTTATGCCTCAGAGCGAGCAGGTTCCTTTCGAGCGCGCCACACCCGGAACGCGCATGAAGGCGTACATCGTTGAAGTGCGTCGCAGCGACAAGGGCCCACAGATTGTTGTGAGCCGTACTCACCCCGGTCTCGTGAAGCGTCTTTTCGAACTTGAAGTTCCCGAAATCGCCGATGGTGTTGTCGAAATTAAGGCTTGTGCTCGCGAACCAGGTCACCGCACCAAGATCGCCGTGTTCTCAAATGACAGCAACGTCGACCCCGTCGGCGCTTGTGTTGGTGCCCGAGGTGGACGCGTGCGCATGGTTGTGAATGAACTCAATCAAGAGAAGATTGACATCATTCCTTTCAGCGATGATTTGGCTGATTTCATTGCCAAAGCGTTGTCGCCAGCCAAGGTCACCGAAGTTCGTCTGAGCGAAGACCGCAGCCAGGCTGATGTCATCGTGCCCGATTTCCAACTGAGCTTGGCGATCGGTAAAGAAGGACAGAACGCTCGTCTTGCTGCTCGTCTTGCTGGTGTCCGTATTGACATCAAGAGCGAGACCCAGCACAACAACGAACTCAACGGAATTTTTGAAGATGCTGAATACGCCGATGGCGAATGGGTCTTGAATGCCGAAACTGGCGCTCAAGAATTCCATGCTGCTGACGGTTCAGTGATGAGCGTTGAAGAGTGGGAAAAGGTCACCGGAATTACTGCAGTAGCAGTTGAGGACGAGGCATAGATCTCACATGACAACGTTGACTCATCCGGTGCGCACATGCGTGGGATGCCGTTCTCGCAAAGAACAGCAATTGCTCACACGCTTTGTGCCTAACGAAATGGGTCAGCCAATGATTTCTCGAACAGCAAGTGGACGAGGCGCATGGATGTGTGCCGACTCAACGAGTTGCTTTGAGGCAGCAATGAAAGTACGTGCATTTGATCGAGCCTGGAAAACTCGTTCGGATGTGAAGAAAATGAATAATGGTCGTCACCTCACACGAGTCTTACAACCATGACAATCTAAAATGTCGCCGGAAACACCGGCGAAAAAGCATCAAAGGACTGAACGCCGCGTGGCAACAGCAAAGATCAAAGTCAGTGAATTAGCGAAGTCCCTCGGTATGAGTAATGCCGAGATGCTTGAACTTTGTAAGGCCAACAATGTGGCCGCAAAGACTCCTCAGTCAACTTTGGTTGAAGCATTCGTACCGATGCTCAAGCGCAAAGCCGAAGCTGCCGGCCTCGTGCGTGAAGTCGCTCCGGTTGAAGAAGAAAAGCCCGCCAAAAAGGCGCCGGCTAAGAAAGCCTCCGATAAGGGCGATGCAGCTCCGGCACCTGTTGTTGAAACCGCACCTGTTGAAGCCCCTGTCGTTGAAGCTCCGGTTGCTCCAGTCGTCGAAGCTCCGGTCGCTCCTGTCGTTCAAACACCAACGGTCAAAGCACCGGTCGCTCCTGTTGTTCAAGCACCAACGGTTGAGGCCCCGGTTGTCGTGGCCGAAACTCCGGCGGCCCCCGCAGCCCCCGAGGCACCATCGGCTCCGTCGGGTTCTGTTGTTTCAAGTCGTACTGCTCCGCGCGAACCAGCGCGTGACGTCACTCGCGAAGCGCCGCGCCCGGCTGCACCGCGTCCGGCTGCATCAGGACCAGACGCACCTCGCACCGATACACCGCGACCGCCTGCTGGTGGAGCGCCTGGTCGCCCTGCTGGCCCGCCGCCTGGCCGTCCGGTGAGTTCGACCGGTCGTCCGGTTCCGCCGCCGCCTGGTCGTCCCATGAGTGCAACTGGTCGTCCGGTTCCGCCGCCTCCTGGTGGCCCACGAGCTACGCCCGCTCCGGGTGCCCGCCCAAGTGGCACTGGATATGGTGGCCCGCGTACGGGAGCACCTCGACCTGGTGGTGCCTTTGGTGGCGCTCGCCCCGCTGGTGGTCCTCGTCCTGCTGGTGCTTTTGGTACACAGCGACCTGGTGGTCCTGGCGGCGGTCCTGGAGGTCCTGGTGGACCTGGTGGTGGGCCCGGTGGTCCTGGTGCTGGACGTCCTGGTGGCGGAGGTCGTCCCGGTGGCGGAGCTCGTCCAAGTGGTGGCCGTCGTGCTCCTCGCAGTGGTGGCCGTCGTCGCCGTCGTGGTGAGGACGATCTACAGCCGTCAATGATTTCGTACAGCGATGATGCGGCCCCGGTCCCCGAGGGCACAGTCGTTATCGAGCGTGGAGTTTCATCGCAAGAGTTCGCTCCTCGTCTCAACCGCACTGCGGCCGACGTTGTGCGCTTCTTGTTGAAGAACGGCGAAATGGTCACGGCAACGATGACCTTGTCCGATGAACAAATGGAATTGTTCGCACTTGAAATTGGTGCCGAGATTCTTTTGGTTGAACCCGGTCAGCAAGAAGAAATGGAATTGCAGGCCCTCTTCGACGACAGCGATGACGACGACGAGACCGCGCAAGAGTTGCGTCCGCCGGTGATCACCGTGATGGGTCACGTTGACCACGGTAAGACGACGTTGCTCGACAAGATTCGTAACGCCAATGTTGTGTCCGGCGAAGCCGGCGGAATCACTCAGCACATCGGTGCCTACCAAGTGGTTCAAGACGGCAAGAAAGTCACCTTCATTGACACACCTGGTCACGCAGCGTTCACGCAGATGCGTGCTCGTGGTGCGCAAGTCACCGACATTGTTGTGTTGATGGTTGCTGCCGACGACGGTGTGATGCCCCAGACCATTGAAGCAATTAGTCATGCGCGCGCTGCTGGTGTGCCCATGGTGGTTGCAATCAACAAGGTTGATAAAGAAAACGCCGACGTACAACGCGTACTGGCACAACTCGCCGAACAACAACTCGTTCCCGAGTCGTGGGGTGGCGACACCATCTGTGTCGAAATGTCGGCTCAGCAAAATCTTGGCGTCGATGACCTCATCGAACAGCTCACCATCGTTGCCGAAATCGAAGAACTCACGGCAAACCCAACTGGCCGAGCCAAGGGTGTCGTTCTTGAAGCCAACCTCGACACCGGACGTGGACCTGTTGCCACCATCTTGGTTGACAAGGGAACTTTGAAGGTCGGTGACCCAATTGTTGCTGGTGGTGCGTGGGGTCGTGTACGTGCCATGATCGACGACAAGGGTCAGCAGATCAAAGTCGCTGGCCCATCAACGCCAGTTCAGGTACTTGGTTTGTCCACCGTTCCGCAGGCCGGCGACGAATTCCGCGTTGCACCAGACGAAAAGACTGCTCGTACCGTTGGCGAGGCGCGCGAACAGCGCCTGCGCGCCAAAGCCCAACGTGGTGATGCCCGCGTGCAGCGTGGTGTCAAGCTCGAAGACGTGTTCACGCAAATTCAGGCTGGTGAAGTGGCAACACTGAACCTCATCTTGAAAGCCGACGTTCAAGGTTCGCTTGAAGCAGTGACCGAAAGTTTGCGCCGGCTCGAACGCGATGAAGTCAAGTTGGCTTTCGTGCACCGTGCCGTCGGTGGAGTCACCGAAAACGACATCACCTTGGCCGCTGCTACCAACGCAACCATTCTTGGTTTCAACGTTCGTCCCGATCGTAAAGCTCGTGACCTTGCTGAAGCCGAACATGTGGAGATCCGTTCATACGAAATCATCTACAAGCTGCTCGAAGATATTGAGAGCGCGATGATCGGTATGTTGGCTCCCGAATACGAGGAAATCGTCACTGGCGAAGCCGAAGTGCGCGAAGTCTTCCGTGTGCCAAAGCTTGGCGGAATCGCTGGTTGTTATGTCCGCACCGGACAAATCACTCGTGGAACCAAAGTGCGATTCATTCGCGAAGGCGTCATCATCTGGAAGGGCGCGATCACGTCATTGCGTCGCTTCAAAGATGACGTTCGTGAAGTACGCGAAGGTTTCGAATGCGGTATTGGCTTGAGCGACTTCCAAGACCTCAAGCCTGGTGACCTCATCGAAACATTCGAAGAGAAACTGGTTGTCCGTACCTGATCATGGCGAGCACAGCTGTCGACCTTGAGTTTTTCTTTGACCCCATGTGTCCGTGGGCGTGGATCACTTCACGTTGGGTCAAAGAAGTTCAAGAGTTACGTCAGTATTCGGTGACATGGAAACCCATTTCGCTCAAACTTCTGAATGCCGATCAAACGGCCGAGTGGTACACCGCGGAATACAAGCGTGGCCACGCGGCTGGTCACGACGGTTTGCGTACTGCCTGTGCGTTAGTTGATCACTTTGGTGGCGACGAAGGCAACGAAGCCGTTGATCGTTTTTACACAGCGCTTGGCACCGCAGCGCATAAGAGTGGTCGACGAGACGAGTTTCGTGACAACACCGCGCAGTTCATTGATGAATGTCTCACCATTGCTGGTCTCAGTACGACGCTCAATCAAACCGGCCAATCAACTTTTGATGATGTCATCGCTGCATCGACCTCAGTAGCACTTGAGCGCACCGGTAAAGATGTCGGCACCCCGATCCTCACATTCCATCCTGGCCAAGCCAACGAGGGCTCTTTCTTTGGTCCAGTCATTGCCCGTATTCCACGTGGCGACGAAGCATTGAAATTGTGGAACGCAGTCGAGGTTGTGGCCACGACACCTGGTGTCGCCGAACTCAAGCGCACGTTGCGCTCAAAGCCTGTCTTTGACTAAGAACCACGGTTCACGAGCGGTAGCGTTCTTGGTGTGAATCGGCCACCCTCGCGCTCAGGTAAATCTCGCACCCCGTCGCGTAATGCGACGACCCATGCGTATCCGCGGGCCGCGCGCCTCGGCGAAACTCTGCGTGAAGTTCTTGCCGACGAACTCGTGCGCATTGATGATGAGCGCCTTGAGTTTGTCACCGTCACCCGTGTAGAAGTCGACCCCGAAATGAACCGCGGAATCGTGTTCTTTGATTCACTCGCTGGCGAAGAAGGCGACGCGTTGATTTTGCAAGCGTTCTCTGATCACCGCAAGCGTTTGCAAGGTGCAATTGGCAAGCAAGTGCGAGCCAAGAAGACGCCCATTCTTTCGTTCCGTCCCGATGAAGTCATCCGCTCGGCCGAACGTATCGAAAAGATCTTGCGCGAAAATCCGAGCCCGAGTCGCGAAGCAACAGTGAACGAAGACAACTACGTGCAAAAGAAGGTCTTTCCTGAAGTTGAAGAAGTTCTTGAAGACGATGTCGACGATGATCTTGAACTAGACGAACCCAATGGCGAGGCGTAAACCCGCGCAAGTACATGGTCTGCTGGTGGTTGATAAGCCGGCAGGTATGACCAGTCACGATGTCGTTGACAAGGCTCGCAGAATTCTCGGTGAACGCAAGATTGGCCACTCCGGAACTCTTGATCCTGATGCCACAGGAGTTCTGCTTCTTGGTGTTGGCGATGCCACTCGGCTCTTGCGGTTTCTTGACAACGTGACGATTGATGGTCGATCAACAACTTCTAAGTCGTACACCGGAACAGTGGTCCTTGGTTCTGAAACGACAACGTTAGATGCAGCCGGCGAGGTGACGGCGACCTATGACATGTCGGCCATCATTGACGGTCTCACGGTTGACAAAGTGCAAGCCATCGTTGACGGCAATGAAGGTCAGCAGTTGCTGGGTGATGTCATGCAAGTGCCACCCATGGTGTCGGCACTCAAAGTAGATGGCAAGCGTTTGCACGAATTGGCGCGTGAAGGAATTCAAATTGAACGCGAAGCTCGCCCGGTGACGGTGCATTCATTTGCGGTATTGGCTGTGCGCGGCAATGAAGTTGACATTGATGTCAGCTGTTCAAGTGGTACGTATATCCGCACATTGGCCGCCGTCCTCGGAACCATCATGGGTGGGGGAGCCCACCTCAAGAATCTTCGTCGCACGTCAATTGGTCGCTTCGCAACTTCTGATGCAGTCACGCTTGATGAATTGAGCGCAGACGATTCTGAGCCACATTCATATTTGCGACCAGTGATTGAATGCGTGCGCGGATTGACTCGCCTTGATGCCGATGCTGATGTTCGTGCCGCCGTCGCAGTGGGCAAGGTATTACCAGCATCAGTCTTTGAAAGTCACGGACCAGCGCCCTGGGCGGTTGTCGATGCAGATGAACGGCTCATCGCCGTGTACGAACCCTTCAGTAACGACAAGGTGGGCGCCGATATGGCCAGGCCGTCCATTGTGTTGATCACACCTGAAAGTTCATGAGTCAGGCACTCTTTATTTGGCTATTGTGACCAAATTTGAGATGTTGAAGGAATGTCTC
>JBIIMF010000067.1:0-6255 GCA_044338135.1 Ilumatobacteraceae bacterium
TTTCAATCGCGCGCGCCTGCAATAAAGACAACCAGTGCATGTTGCGCGACTCGGGCCAGTTCGCGGGCACCAAGAAGACATCGGTGTTTTGAGCGCGTTGCCAAAATTCGTCGGCGAAACGTAAGTCATAACAAACGAATAAAGACACCCGTAAATCGCCAACATCAATCGTGACAAATTCATTTCCCTGACGGACATGCTTGTCTTCTCCGCCAAAAGTAAAGGGATGAATCTTTTCGTATCGATGTTCAATGCCCTCTGGACTCACTACAACGAATGTGTTGGCTGGTCGTGCATCATCAGATGTTGCTGAAAGCTCTGGACACGTACCGCCAATCCAAATCTTGTGTTCTCGAGCCATCGCTGCCAAGAATTGCGCTGAAGGACCACCTTTGGGTTCGGCGAAAGATGCGTTGTCAACAGCGAAACCTGTGGAGAACGTTTCAGAGAGCAGAACAAACTCGGCACCGTTCAGTTCGGCTTCTGCAATAAGTACTCGTAGGTGTTCAAAATTCGCATCGCGGTCACACCAAATAATGTCGTGTTGAATCACTGCAAATTTCATGCCATGGCCTTCAATCGTGAGACGGCTTCATCAATCATTTCATATTGCTTACAGAAAGCGAATCGAACAAGGTGACGGCCTTCGTTTTGATGAGCCCGATCGTAAAAGACAACATTCGGGATACCCACCACACCACATTTGTGCGGAAGGGCTCGGCAAAAGGCATAGCCGTCACCGTCGGCTTGCACCGAGCGAATGTCGACCGTGATGAAATATGTCCCTTGTGGTTTATAGACCTCAAAGCCCGCTTGGGTAAGTCCTTGCATGAGATGATCACGCTTGCCCTCGAGGTCGGCTGCCAACGAAGTGAAATAAGAATCGGGTAACCGTAAACCCGTCGCAATCGCTGGTTGAAAAGGACCAGAAGAAACATAGGTGAGAAACTGTTTTGCGGCTCGAGCTGCGGCCACCATCGCAGCTGGTCCACAGACCCAGCCAACTTTCCAACCCGTGGTGTTGAATGTCTTTCCACCACTGCTGATCACCAGTGTGCGTTCTTTCATCCCTGGCAAAGAGGCAATAGAGACGTGATTAATTCCGTCATAGGTGAGATGTTCGTAGACCTCATCGGAAACAACAATCAGATCGTTTTCAATCGCCAGATCGGCGATCACTTGCAGCTCTGATTGATCAAGTACTGCGCCAGTTGGATTGTGCGGAGTATTGACCAAAATCACTCGCGTCTTTGGAGTGATTGCTGCACGCATCTCATCAGGGTCTAACCGATAGAAGGGCGGTCGTAACGTCACGGGTCGTGTCACTGCTCCGGCTAAAGCAATACAGGCTTGATAGCTGTCATACATCGGTTCAAGTAACGCAACTTCGTCGCCTGTTTCAAGAATCCCAAGAAGAACGCCAGCAAGTGCTTCGGTTGCTCCAGCTGTTACTAAAACTTCTGTGTCGGGGTCGTATGACAAACCCCAAAAACGTGATTGGTGTTCGCAAATTGCTCGACGCAGATCAGGGACACCCGGACCAGGTGGGTATTGATTTTGTCCACTTCGAATCGCTTCAACTGCGGCGTCGAGTACTTCTTGCGGCCCGTCGTAGTTAGGAAAACCTTGACCAAGATTGATCGCATTTGTTTCGGCAGCAAGTGCTGTCATCTCAGCAAAAATGGTTGAGCCAAAACCCTGCAACTTTGAGTTGAGGTACGGAACTCGAGTTGACTGACCAGACATATCTGTAGGTTATGCGCAATTCATGAGCGAAGTTCGGCCTCAACCGCTTCAAGTAATCCGCTTGCACCGAATCGAAAGGTTGTGGGTGTAGCCCATGTGGGTCCCATGATGGCATCTGCTAAATCGAGATACTGCTGGGCATCGGCAACTGTGCGAATACCACCCGATGGCTTGAGACCAACTGAACGCCCAGAATCACGAATCACATGCAACATGGTCGATACGGCCTCGGGGGTCGCCGATACTTTTGTTTTGCCAGTTGATGTTTTGATGAAATCAGCTCCGGCCTTAATTGCTAATTCGGATGCTCTCCGAATCGTGCCTTGATCAGAAAGCTCGCCTGTTTCAAGAATGACCTTCAGGTGATCAGGCGCATGAACGACTTCGCGAACTGCAAGAACCATTGATAGCACTGAGGCTTCGTCGCCGTTGATCATTGAACCATATGGAATCACGAGATCAATTTCGTCGGCTCCAGCATCAAGTGCTGACACGGTGGCATCAACAACCGAATCAACATCATTCCCTCCATGCGGAAAATTCACGACAGTCGCGACCTTGATTGAAGTTCGTCTGAGAAGTGACGCGCTCAACTCCACAAATCTGGGCCAAACACAAACCGCTGCCGTATTTCCAAATTCACCTTGTGCGCGTGAGCAAAGTTCGACAACTTCAACATCAGTGCAGACATCATTCAGATTAGTGAGATCGATCAGCGACAAAATTCGTTCTGACGAACGATGAGAGGTCATGAAACAAATCCAACCAAGTTGTCGGGGCCAAATGAAGTTGGTAAGAGTTGTTCCATCGTAAATATGGCGCGAACTCCCTCTGGACCACAGGCATAAATTGCTGTATCACTCTTAGCGAACTCGCGGACTCGTTGGCGACATCCACCACAACATGTCCCAACTTCAGCACTGTCACAAATGGTGACAAGAGCAAAGATGTCTTTTTCTCCGCCAGCGATCATCGCCGCGATCGCACTCGCCTCAGCACAGTTACCAACCGGATATGCCGCATTCTCAACATTGCAACCGACATAGATATTGCCAAGTGGGGTCAGGATGGCCGCACCTACTAAAAAGTGGGAATACGGGGCATACGCTCGTGCTTGAACCGCTTTTGCTTGTTCAAAGAGTTTGTGAACATGATGTTCAGATGGCGTCTCGGCGAATTCAATGATCGGATGTTTCACAGAACAACCTTATGACACCTTTTCATGTGCGAACATGAAATGTGCTGAAAAGAAGTGTTTTGAGTTTTTGGAGTTGGTTCGCCCTCGGTGTCATCGTCATCGTCTGGACCCCTTTGGTCTTTCTTGTCTGGATTGCAACGACGCCCTTCGATAAAGGTCGTTACGCAACTGGTTACACCTTCCGTCGACTTTGTGTTGTACATCAGTGGCTCAACCCACTATGGAAATTTCGCACAAGTGGTGAATTGCCCAAGAACAAACGCAATCCATATGTGATGGTGTCTAACCACGAGAGTTTTGTGGACATGCTGTTGATTAGTCACCTCAAGATTGAAATGAAGTGGTTAAGCAAAGAATCAATTCTGAAGATTCCATTGGTCGGATGGATGATGAAGATGTCTGGAGACGTCTCACTTGTACGTGGAGATCGTTCAAGTGGCGCTGCCGCATTGAAAGTGTGTGAGACCTGGCTCGATCGCAAGATGTCTGTGATGATTTTTCCCGAAGGCACCCGCAGTCATGATGGAGAGATTCGGGCATTCAAAGATGGAGCTTTCCGACTAGCTATCACGACTGGTACCCCCATTTTGCCGATGGCGGTTCACGGCACCCGTTCGGCCCTGCGTAAGCATGACTGGCGTATGGGTGACACCAACGCAACGGTGCGCGTGCTTGAGCCCATCAGTACCGAAGGAATGACTGAAGCCGATATTCCAGTTCTGCGCGATCGGGTTCGCGAACTCATCGTGGCTGAAGTGGCCAAAATGAGCGATGCCGCTTAATTAACGACCAGCCTGAATTAACGACCAGAATGTCCAAAGCCGCCGCCGCGGTCATTGTCGTCGAGTTTGTTGACTTCATTCCACTGCACCTGTGAAACGGGCTGAATCACCAGTTGAGCGATGCGGTCGCCGCGGCTGATGCGGTAGGGGTTTCGGGGGTCGGTATTGACCAAAACCACCTTGATTTCGCCACGGTAGGCCGAATCGATCAGCCCCGGGCTGTTCAGGACCGTCACCCCGTTCTTCAGGGCCAAACCGCTACGGGGCAACACAAAACCCGCAAATCCCCTCGGAATCGCGATCGAAATACCCGTAGGCATCAAGATTCGCCCGCCAGCTGGGGCAATCGTGATTTCCTCGCGGGCCATGAGATCTAAGCCTGCGTCACCGTCGTGGGCATAGGTCGGAAGGTCGAGTTGTTTGTCGAGACGAACAACGGAGATGCTGAGTGGCAAATCGGTCATGTCCCGACGATACGTGGTCAGAGGCAAGATTTGAAAAACGGGACAATTAGAAACGGTGCATTGATAGATCGCCACAGCGATGGCGTATCGTCTCACGTGTGCTTGTGTGGATGGACTTAGAAATGACTGGGCTCACGCCCGAAAAAGACGTAATTGTCGAAATCGCCACAATTGTCACCGATGACCAACTCAATGTGATCGCCGAAGGACCAGATCTTGTGATCCACCAAACCGACGAGGTATTGGCAGTCATGGACAAGTTCGTCGTCGATATGCATACAAAATCTGGGCTCCTCACCATGATTCGTGAGTCAACAATCAGCCTTGAACAGGCCGGCCAACAAACTCTCGATTTCATTAAGGCTCATGTCCCCGAGGCTCGTACGGTTCCCCTATGCGGCAACTCAATTGGTACCGACCGCCGCTTTTTAGCCCGCTATTTACCCGACATCGAAAACCACCTGCACTATCGCTCGGTTGATGTCAGCACAATCAAAGAACTCGTCAAGCGGTGGTATCCCGGTAGCGACAGTGTGCGACCCTTCAAGGTCGGTAAGCACCGCGCGCTCGACGATGTTCATGAGAGCATCGCCGAATTACGCTTCTACCGCGAGAAAGTTTTTATTCAATGACCCAACCTGTCCCCCGAATTCCTAAACAAGAGCAATTACCGGCGAGTGACGACATTCTCGAAATTGCACCAGGTGTTTTACGGGCACAGTTACCAATCTCGATTCCAGGGCTTGGTCACGTCAATATGTATGTGCTTGAAGATGAGCGCGGTGTCACTTTGGTCGACCCTGGTCTTCCCGAGAAAGCAAGTTATGCAGTCGTCAAAAAACGACTCGTCCAAATGGGAGTTCCTTTAAAGCGGGTCCACTCGGTCATTGTGACCCATAGTCATCCCGACCATTTTGGTGGTGCACATTGGCTGCAGGCCGAAACTGGTTGCGACATCATCACGCACGAAAAGTTTCGCGTCTTTTGGGATCCAACCGAACCACCCGATGTTGATATTGACGATCCAGACAACGCGCCAAAACATCGCATGCCGTGGGAACCTCCGCCGTGGGGCGGACCCGGGATGGACATCCCCTTTAAGCGTCGCGCGCGTATTGCCGTTACTCGTCGAATTCCTAAACTCATGCGCTTGCCCCGACCGACAATTCGCCTAGCTGATGCCGAACACTTTCGCTTTGCCCGTCGCGATTGGGTTGCCGTACATACTCCAGGACACACCGCCGACCATTTGTGTTTGTTCGACCCCGAACATGGACTGATGATTTGTGGCGATCATGTCTTGCCCAGCATTACTCCACATATCAGCGGAATGATGCCAGCGAAAGATCCGCTCAACTTGTTCTTTGAATCGCTCGACAAAGTTGCTGCCTTTGGTCCGCAGGTCAAAATTGCGTTGCCGGCACATGGCGGCATCTTCACCGATCTTGCTGGACGCGCCAATGACATCAAAGAACATCATGTCGGACGCCTGCAAAAATTACGCGACGCTTGCATTGAAGTGAATCGACCCACAACAGTGATGGAAATGTCAACGTATCTTTTCTCACCACGTTCACAAGGTGGCATGGCCGATAGCGAAACATACGCCCACCTTGAGCATCTTCGCTTAGCCGGCGAAATGGATCGCGTCGATATAGATGGGCGTTACCAGTACACACTGAAGGACTAATTGGTGGCAGGCTGTACTCATGAGCAGTCGCCCAAACGTTCTCTTCATCACTCTTGATCAGTTTCGTGGTGATGCGCTGTCATGCGCCGACCATTTCATTGTCAAAACTCCGAACCTTGATGAATTAGCTCAGTCGGGAGTGCGTTTTTCGCGCCATTACACCCAATCAACTCCGTGTGCGCCAGGTCGAGCTGGGCTCTACACGGGTATGTATCAAATGAATCACCGCGTTGTCGCTAACGGAACTCCGCTTGATAATCGATTTGACAATGTCGCTCGTCTTGCACAACGAAGCGGCTATCAAGGAAAGCTATTTGGCTATACCGATCAATCCATAGATCCACGAATGACCGTCAGTCCCGATGATCCGCGTTT
>JBIIMF010000068.1:0-6229 GCA_044338135.1 Ilumatobacteraceae bacterium
CATGTGATATCCCCCTCGGATGATGTGAAGTCGGTCAGCCATTAGACCAACCGCAAGCGCAACTTAGCAGAAAATTGACCGTTTCTGACGGTCAGTCAGAAACTTCTGACGGACCGTCAGATTTTTCTGATCTGCCGTGAGAAGTTGCACCACCACCCACTAATGTTCCTCAAGAAGTTTCGGGGGGAATATGCAGGATTCTGAGGGAAAACAAGCCGCAAAACCTTCGGCTGCGGCATTAGCAGCGTCGATCGTGGTGGACGAGCAAAATCGGCGTGACCGAGACAGTCAGGCCAATTCGGAGGCCGATTACGAGGCGGCGCCGCAGGCCGCAATGACGTTGCGCCAGGGTCTTCGAACTGGCGGCTTCAGCGTGGCGACGGTTTTGCTGTTGTTCACGATTTTTGAAGAGTTCGACCGTGTCGCTATGCATGTTCTCGGTCCGGACATCCAAGAGTCGCTGGGAATCTCCGACACTGTTTTGCTGGGACTGCAAAGTTTTGGTGGCGTGGTCCTGGTGCTGGCAACGATGCCTTTTGCCTGGTTAGCCGATCGCCGTCGGCGCGTGCGAGTGATGTCGAGCGCCTCCGCTCTTTGGCTGCTCTTCGTTGCTCTAACCGGATCTGTTGTCAATACCTTTCAGATGGGAGTAGCGCGGGCCGGTTCGGGCTTTGGTGCATCTGCTCGCGTACCGATTGGACCATCGCTTGTCGCAGACCAGTACCCACTAGCTGTTCGTACACGAATCTTCGCGATTGAGGCCCTCGGTCGACCTCTGGGTCAAGTTCTCGGACCATTGTTTGCCGGAGTCATTGTTGTCGCCGCTGGTGATGATGCTGGCGACTGGCGCGTCGTGTTTTTCGCACTGATGATTCCGGCCGGTTTAACAATCTTGTGGTCTTTCGCCTTGAAAGAGCCAACACGTGGTCGACAAGAGCAAGAAGCAGTGCTCGGCGAAGCAGTTGTTGATGCCGAAGCAGAACCACCCGTGTTGTTGTCAGCGGCATTTCAACGGTTGAAGAAGGTGCGCACCTTTTACTACTTAGTAGTTGGCATCGGTGTACTCGGATTTGCTCTGATTGCGGTGCCCGGAGCTTTTAACCTCCTTTTGAAAAATACTTACGACTACAGCGCATTTACGCGTGGCTGGGTTGGTGCAATCACTTGGTCCGGAGCATTAATCGGCATTCCGTTGGCAGGTCGTCTTGGCGAAAAGTTGTTTAGGCGTAACCCGCCGTCGGCCCTCCGAATGATGGGTATCTGCATTCTTTGTTACGGAGTTTTCGTCACGGTAGGTATGCGCTTTCAGAGCGCGGCTGTGATGATCGCTTTTGTCACTATCGGTAACGCATTCCAGGGTGCCGCGTTTACGCAAATGGGACCTGCGATCTCGGCCATCGTCCCGTACCAGATGCGTTCACAAGCATTTGCCATGGTTGGCGTGTACATCTTCTTGATGGGTGGTTTCTTTGGCGGACTTCTCGCTGGCGGATTGTCTGACGCTCACGGCGAACGAACCGCGCTGACAGCCGTCGTTCCTCCTGCAGCTTTGTTGGGCGGTTTGTTGATTATTTACGGCAGTCGTTACATGAGGCGCGACATCGCTCTCACGATCGGTGAGCTCAAAGAACAACAGGCCGAAGCGCAACGCCTACAAAATGATCCTGGCAATATCCCGGTCTTGCAGGTTCGCAACGTCGACGTCAGCTACGGCAACTTGCAAGTTCTGTTCGACGTAGGTTTCGACGTACGTAAAGGCGAAGTCCTTGCCTTGCTCGGAACGAACGGTGCTGGTAAATCGACAATCTTGAAAGCGATTTCGGGACTCGTGATGCCCGATCGCGGCGTGGTTCGTATGAATGGTCGCACGATCACCTTGGTTGAACCGCAGTACCGAGCCTCGATGGGATTGGTATTAGTTCCAGGTGGCGAAGCGGTGTTTAGTTCAATGACTGTTGAAGAAAACCTTCAGGTGTGGAGCCGTCAGATCGCCGATCATGGTAAGCGTAAAGAGAAGTTGGCGCAGGTGTACGAAACATTCGAGATTTTGTGGCAACGACGAGATCAGCGTGCCGGATCATTGTCGGGTGGTCAGCAACAAATGCTGGCACTGGCCAAAGCGGTGATGCTCGACCCCGAACTGCTGTGCATCGATGAACTTTCGCTCGGTCTGGCGCCCGTTGTCGTACAGGATTTGTTGAAGATCGTGGAGAAGCTCAAAGAGCAAGGAGTCACCATGGTCATCGTTGAACAATCGGTGAACGTAGCTCTCTCGATAGCCGATCGTGCTGTCTTTATGGAACGAGGCCAAGTGAAGTTTGAGGGACCCGCCCAAGAACTTCTTGAACGCGACGATCTTTTGCGGGCCGTCTTCTTGTCAGGAGCGGGCGCATGAGTGCTCTGATCGCTTTGACGTATTCCAACGACATTTTGTTTGACGGGCTGATCCAAGGTCTTGTCTATTCACTTGTTGCATTTGGATTGTTGCTGATTTATCGAGCGACCGGAGTCATTAACTTTGCGCACGGTCAAATTGGTGCATTCGGCGGTTATGTCATGGCGCTCTTGCAAGTGCGCTACGACATCGCGTACGGATTGTCATTACCTATTGCCTTGCTATGCGGAGTTCTGCTTGGTGTTGCAGCAGAGTTAGTGCTTCGACGATTGTTTACTCAACCACGTTTGCTACTTTTCGTCGCCACTCTTGGACTGACACAAGTGATTCAGTTGCTGCAGTTGCGTCTACCCATTCCCGACGAGCAAGCAACAAACGTCACTTTCCCGGTGCTGATTAGTGGAAACTGGGACGTCGCGGGTATCAATGTCACGGGTCCTCAATTGACAGTTCTGCTTTTCGTGCCCGCACTCATGATCTTTTTGGGTTGGTTATTCCATCGCAGCGCCTTCGGTATGAATGTCCGTGCAACTGCCGACAACTTCCCGGCGGCACGTCTCGCCGGCATCGGAGTTCGCGGTGTCTCAACAAAGGTATGGGCATTGGCCGGATTGCTCGCAGCACTGAGCGCTCTATTGATTGCTCCGCTTCAAGGTGGCTCGATTGCTTCAGTACAAAATGCATTGGGTCCCAAGATGCTTCTTCTCTCGCTTGTTGCAGCGATGGTTGGACGAATGAAATCGTTCACTTGGACACTCGTGGGTGGACTTTTGGCTGGAGTTGTCGATCGTTTCTTGATCACTTGGTCTTTGAGTGGAGATTTGCCGGCAGGTTCAAACGTTGCGGTGCTCTTCGTCATCATCATTGTTGTGTTGTTTACGGTTGGCCGTTCGGCGTCAATGAAAGACGAGGCATGGCAACTTTCTTCTAAGGTGCGCGCCGCTCGTGTTGAGTTAACTCGCCACCCTTTGTATCGCGGTTTAACTTTCGCCGGATTTGGTCTGATCGCTGCCCTTGCCCTTGTTCTGCCCAGTCAGGTTGACAAAGCCGGCGACATGCTGAAGTTCTCTTCGGTCCCGGTGTACTTGATCATCGCCCTCTCAGTCACGGTCATCACTGGTTGGGGTGGACAGCTTTCGCTCGGTCAATTCGGGTTCGTTGCGCTGGGGTCGTATCTCACGATTTATTACGCCAATGACTTACCGTATTTGGTGGCTTTGCCGATTGGTGTGGCGTGGGGCGTCATTGCTGCAGTGATTGTCGGAATTCCGGCACTGCGGGTGAAAGGTCTGTACCTCGCTGTCGTCACATTAGGATTTGGTTTAGCGATTCGATCGTGGTTCATCGTTGGCGAGAAATTTGCTCCTGGTGGCGGTGGAAGTGCGCGATTGAACGTTGATCGAAACGAAGGTTTCCGTTTGATCTTCTGGACCGTAAAAGGAACGAACTTTGACGGCGTCTATTACTTCGTTCTGCTGATGGCGCTCATGTCGGTCGCTCTGGTATGGAGAATTCGCCGTACCGGAATAGGGCGGTCAATCATTGCAACGCGCGATAACGAAACCGCATCTTCGGCGTACACCGTTGCGCCCAACCGAGCAAAGCTCTTGGCATTTGCAGTATCTGGTGGTCTAGCTGCTTTGGCGGGAGGCTTGTTGCCGCTCGTGGCGCGTAATGCGCAATTCAAAGTTGATGGATTGCTCTTTAATTTCGACGAATCACTCCGCATTGTGTCTGTGGCGGTCGTTGGAGGTATCGGATCAATCACGGGCGCAGTTTTGGGTACTTTGCTCATCATCGCAGTTCCCCTGTTCTTTGACGGAACCAAACAAGTCGAACTTTTCGCCAGTGGTTTTGGAATGCTGATCGTTCTGTTGTATTTCCCCAGCGGATTGATTTCGATCGTCCACTCGGCTCGAGACAACTTGTTGAACTGGATTGCGCGTCGCTCAAATTGGACCCCGCCAGTTCGAAAAGAAGGAGCGGCTGTCGCATCGCTTGGTTCTGGAAAGCAAGTCGCAATGTCCGGCGACCCTCTTGTCGTAAAGGGACTCTTTGTGGCATTGGGCGGGCGAACAATTGTCAATGACGTATCAATTGAAGTTCGAAGGGGTGAAGTGGTTGGCCTCATCGGAACAAACGGTGCTGGAAAAACAACGATCGTGAATGCGATTTCTGGTTTTGTGCCATCTTCCGGGGTCATTGAACTGTGCGGCCAAGATGTTTCAAAGTTGCCCGCTTATAAAAGAGCCCGTCTAGGTCAAGGTCGAGCATTCCAAAATGCGCGACTTTTTAGTTCGCTGACTGTTCGTGAAACTTTGATGGTTGCCCTTGAATCTCGTCAACGGTCAATTCTCATCCCGTCGATTTTGGCGCTGCCTCCCTCGCCCAAACACGAAGGACGCAAACGACGCGAAGCTGACGAAATCATTTCATATTTGGGCTTAGGTCGCTATGCCGACTCTTTGATGGGTGAGCTGTCAACCGGAACCCGGCGCATCGTAGAACTTGGGTCCTTGATTGCTTTGGATTCAAAATTGATGTTGCTTGATGAACCAACTGCTGGTGTTGCACAGCGGGAGACTGAAGCATTTGGTCCGCTCATTCGCATGATTAAGGAAGAACTTGGTGCATCAATTTTAATTATTGAGCATGACATGCCGATGGTGATGTCAATTTCTGATTACATTTACTGTCTTGAAGCGGGTCATGTCATTGCCGAAGGTGCGCCTGATGCAATTCGAAGGAATCCTGCGGTGATCGCGAGTTATCTCGGGACCGACGAACGCGCAATTCAGCGCAGCAATACCAAAGACTGAAAGTCTTCGAAGGAATCAGTAATGACCGATACACAATTCAATGCTCTTCTTGCACCGGGACGTATTGCTGGCCTCGAATTAAGTAATCGAGTGTTTCTTCCAGCGATGGATATGAATCTTTGTGTTGAGGGCGAAATCAGTGACGGCGAGATTGCGCATTACACGGCTCGTGCTGCAGGTGGCACGGCAATGGTCATCACCGGAACGGGAGCGGTTGCGTGGCCGATCGGAGCGACGAGTCGACACCAACCGGGATTTTCCGATGACAAATTCATTCCAGGAATTAAGCGACTCGCCGATTCAGTTCATGGTGTTGGCGGAAAACTGTGCATGCAGTTATGCCATCACGGCAAGACAGCCAGCGTTGATACTGCCGACGGTCGACCCCAATTGGTCCCATCGTTATTGGAGGGAAAGCCCGACCTGTCGGCGCTTCGTGACAATCCAATGTCTGAATTGATGAGTCTCGCAACCGCCACACAAGGTAAAAAAGCGACGTACAAGATCGCCGATGAGGACGATTTGGCGTGGGTGATTGATCAGTTCGCGCAAGCTGCTCGGCGTGTGAAGCAAGCAGGCGTCGATGCAATCGAAATTCATGCTGCACATGGGTATTTGCTTTCGACATTCCTTTCACGGGGCTATAACAAGCGGGATGATCGTTGGGGAGGCTCCCTAGAAAATCGAGCTCGCCTCACCTGCGAAGTAGTGAGGGCTATTAAGCAGGTTGTTGGTAACGACTACCCGGTGCTTGTGCGAGTGAATGGTTGTGAATTTGGACTTGAAGATGGTCTCACTCCCGATGAGACCGCGCGCGCAGCGGCCCTCATCGAAGAAGCTGGCGCTGATGCAATTCATGTATCAGCGAATGCACACAATCCCTTTGCCGATTTCACGCAAGGACCTCTGCCTTCTGAAGTAGCTCAATACCGTGAATACACCAAAACCGTCAAGCAGCATGTGACCATTCCGGTGATTGCGGTTGGTCGAATGCTTCCTGAGATTGCTGATGAAA
>JBIIMF010000069.1:0-6189 GCA_044338135.1 Ilumatobacteraceae bacterium
CAGTACGACGAGTCAATACTTCGATCTGGTGACGGATGTATCCGTTGAGTGCATCAGCCAAGGTGAGTTGGCGCGGCACGCCATCAACCAAAGCAACCATGTTGACGCCGAAACTTGTTTGCAGTTGGGTCTGCTTGAACAAGTTGTTGAGCACCACATTGGCGTTGGCATCACGCTTCAACTGAATGGTGAGATACGTCTTGCCACCCGATGATCCGTCATTGACGTCGGCAATACCATCAAGTTCGCCGTTGTCGACAAGTTCTTGGATACGGCCGGCGATCGCCGAACAACTGGTTTGATACGGCAACTCGGTGACAACAATTTGCATGCCGCCACGCTTGGTTTCTTCAATTGATGCAGTTGCGCGCATCTTGATACTGCCGCGACCAGTGCGGTATGCATCCATGATTCCAGAACGGCCAAGAATTGCGCCACCAGTTGGGAAGTCGGGACCCTTCACAAAAGCCATGAGGTCTTCGGTGGTTGCGGCCGGGTTCATGAGCAAATGGATACATGCATCAATCACTTCGCCCAAGTTGTGGGGAGGGATGTTGGTGGCCATACCAACAGCGATTCCTTGTACGCCATTCACCAACAAGTTGGGGAAGCGGGCTGGCAACACGACTGGCTCTTCGCGTGAACCGTCATATGTTGGAATCATGTCAACGGTGTTCTCGTCGATGTCGGCCAACAGGTGCATTGCCAACGGATGCAAGCGACATTCGGTGTATCGACTGGCGGCCGGGCCGAAGTCGGGTGAACCGTAGTTTCCGTGGAAGGCAATCAACGGGTGACGAAGTGAGAATGGCTGAGCCATACGCACCAAAGCGTCATAAATCGCGCTGTCACCGTGCGGGTGATACTTGGCCATGGTGTCACCACTCACGCGCGCTGACTTCACGAATGGTCGATCGGGGCGGAACCCTTGTTCTTCCATGTCCCAAATAATGCGGCGATGAACGGGCTTTAATCCGTCGCGCACATCGGGAAGAGCGCGCGACATAATGACTGACATTGCGTAGTCAAGGAACGAACGTTCCATTTCGTCTTGCAACGAAACTGGCTGAACAGGAATGTTTGGTTCGTCGGGCGTTGCGCCTTCGTCGGGCGTGGAGGGAGGAGTCTTTTTGCTTGCCATCAGATATCGAGGAACCTTACGTCTTTAGCGTTGGTCTGAATGAAGTGCTTACGACTTTCAACGTCGTCACCCATGAGCACGCCCATGACTTCATCGGCCAATGCCGCTTCATCAACTGTTACTTGCAACAAGGTTCGCGTTCCGTCCAACATGGTTGTTGAACGCAACTCTTCCCAGTCCATTTCTCCGAGACCCTTCAGTCTCTGGAATTCTTTTTTGTGATTGGGATGTTCTTCAAGGAATCGCGTTTTCGCGATGTCATCCTTGAGATAGATCTTCACCTTGCCAACTTCAGTTGAAAACAACGGCGGTTGCGCGATGTACACATAGCCGGCTTCAACAAGTGGTCGCATTTGACGGAAGAAGAAAGTCAGCAACAATGTACGAATGTGGCTACCGTCAACATCGGCGTCAGCCAAAATGATGATCTTGTGATAGCGAGCTTTCGCCGCATCAAATTCATCACCAACGCCACCGCCAATTGCGGTGACGAGTGCAGTGACTTCGTTGTTCTTGAGCATCTTGTCAAGTCGCGCGCGCTCAACGTTGAGAATCTTTCCGCGGATCGGCAAGATTGCTTGAGTGCGCGGATCTCGCGCGTCAAGTGCGGTGCCACCAGCAGAGTCACCTTCAACGATGAAGATTTCGCTTTCGGACGGATTGCCACTACTGCAGTCCTTCAGCTTGTCGGGCATACCTGCACCTGCAAGCGCTGTCTTACGACGAACCGCGTTACGCGCATTCTTGGCAGCAACACGAGCTTGCGCCGCGGCTTGCGCCTTCTTGACAATTTTGTTGGCTTCCGTCGGGTTTTCGTCAAGCCATTCAGCAAGACGTTCGTTCGTTACTTTCTGAACGAACGAACGCATGGATACGTTGCCGAGTTTGGCTTTGGTCTGACCCTCGAATTGAGGCTCGCCCAACTTGACCGAAATGATGGCGGTGATTCCTTCACGGATGTCTTCACCCAGCAAGTTGTCATCTTTTTCTTTGAGTAGCCCGCGGTTCTTGGCGTACTTGTTGACGACACTTGTCAATGCGGTCTTGAAACCTTCGACGTGCATACCGCCTTCGATGGTGCTGATGCCATTGGCGTAGCCATGAATACCTTCGTGGTAACCGGTGTTCCACTGCATCGCGATATCGAGCATCTGGCCTTCGTCTTCATCTTCGTAGTACGCAACCTTGCTGAACAAAGCTTCCTTTGAAGTGTTCAGGTGCTTCACGAAGTCGACAATGCCGCCCTTGTATTGGAAGGTCACGTCTTGGGCCTTGCCGGTGCGCTCGTCTTTGAACACAATTTCAAGTCCACGGTTCAAGAAAGCCATCGTTTGTAGACGCTCAAGAACTGTGCGGGCAACAAACTCTGTTCCTTCAGAAGCGAAGATGGTCTGATCGGGCCAGAAAGTGACCGATGTTCCGTTCTTGCGACCGCGTGCTGGCGTATCTCCAGTAACCGCGATTTTTCCTTTTGGTTTTCCACCGTCTTCAAATTCAAGTTCGTAACGCTTTCCGCCACGATCGATTTCGAGTTTGAGTCTGGTTGACAGTGCGTTCACAACCGACACACCCACACCGTGGAGTCCGCCGGACACCTTGTAGCCCTCGCCACCAAACTTGCCACCGGCGTGCAACACCGTCAATACAACTTCGGCTGCGCTTTTACCTTTGTGGGGACCTGAAGGGTACGGGTCGACCGGAATACCACGACCGTTGTCATCAACGCGACATCCGCCGTTCTCGAGCAGGGTCACACCAATAGTGGTGCAGTGCCCGGCCATTGCTTCGTCGACGGCATTGTCAACGACTTCCCAAATCAAGTGGTGAAGGCCCGCCAAACCAGTTGAGCCGATGTACATACCTGGTCGCTTACGAACCGGATCAAGGCCTTCGAGAACCTGAATATCTTTGGCGCCGTAATCGCCGGTGGTGGTAGTGCTTTTGTTTGACACGTATTCCTCTGTGGGTGGGTTTAGAAGGCCGTAACGACTGTGTGCTCAGGACGAAAATCTTGGGCGACACGATGGCTCAACGCAACGAAAAAATCTTAGTCGCTGACAACCTCTGAATCGTGGCAATACGAGCCTGATATGCAGGACAAATACACCATTTTTTGGGGTGTTTTGACGCGTGTTTTTGTGGGACAAAAGTGGGCTCTTTAGCGCCGGCGTTTAACTCTGATTTCGAGTCTCTCGACTGGCATTGCGCCACCGGCATTGAGCCGTGTTAACAAGTCGGCTTCAAGGAATTTCAGTTGGGTCGCCCAAGCCGGTTCGTCAACCTCAACAATCAAGGTTCCGGCATCGAGTTTGAGTGGTTTGACATGACTACAAACCGGTTCCCCGACGATTTCGGCCCAGCGTGAAAAGACTGTCACGGTGGTCTGGCGGTCACCGCCACGTAACGACTTGAGTAGTCGGTCAATACTGCTCGAAAGTGGTGTTGGTTCAGGATTGATCGGCGACAATGGCGCCTCCTTCGATGCGCAACACCCGATCTGGTCGGGCTGCCTCAGGAAGCACACTGGCGGTCGTGATGACGACCTGACCTTTAGGTAGGTGCGTCAACAGCGCGGTGCACCGGTCGGGGTCGAGCTCAGACAAAACATCGTCAAGGACCAGCAGTGGTGTCATGTCGGTCTTTTCGGCCACCAATTGATGGGCGGCAAGGCGTAATGAGAGCGCCAGACAACGCATTTCGCCTTGGCTGGCGTGCGTTCGAGCTGGTAGCGACCCTAGATATAAATCGATGTCGTCGCGGTGGGGGCCGACCGTAGATACGCCTCGGCGAACATCGTCTTGACGCGCCGCCGCCAATGCCATACCGAGGCCGGTTCGCCGCCAGGCGGGTTCGTACTGCAATGTCACGGCCATGGGGTATCCCGCCAGGTGTTGATAGGCCTGTTGCACTAACGGTTGAAGTTGAGCCAACACCGTGGCGCGTTCGTGACCAATCTCATTTCCGACCGCGGCGAGTTTTTCATCCCAGACATCGAGCGTGAAGCCAATATCTTCAGTGAGGCGACCGTTGGCTTGGCGCAGCAGTGTATTGCGTTGCTTCAACACACGGTCGAGATCGAGTCGTAGCGCATCGTTACGTAAGGCCAAACTTACCAGCGTCTCATCAACAAAACGACGGCGCTCAGACGGTGAACCTTTCACGAGTTCAAGATCATCTGGTGAGAAAACCGTGACGCGTAAAACTCCGAGCAGATCGCGTGTGCGCGGAAGACGTTGTTTGTTGACTTGCACAATTGTGCGGCCTTGCCGTTGAATCTGCACTTCAACTTGTAACTCGCGTCCATCGTTATGACGTACAACCGCGCGAATCGTTGCGAAGTCAGCACCCTCCCGCACAAGAGCGACCGAAGGTACTTGACGAAAACTGTCGAGTGTTGCCAGGAATGCCATCGCTTCAGCGACATTGGTTTTTCCTTGAGCGTTGCGACCAACGATTGCTGTCACGCCCGAAGTTAAGGCGAACGATGCATTCGTGTAATTGCGAAAATCGACGAGCTCTAATTGCTCGACGATCATCGCGTCATCACGACTTCAGTGGCATCAACAAGTACGTGAACTCATTCTGATCGACACCACGAATAAGAGCTAGTTTGCCGGGCTCGCTGGTTTGAATCGTGATCTCATCAGTTCCGCAAGCTTCGAGACCAGATGCCAACAATTCGTTGTTGAAACGAATTTCAATATCGCTACCAGAAGAAATCGCATCGATTTGTTCAGTCGCTTCACCGTTATCGGGAGTCACCATGCGTAGTGTCACGGCATCGCCCGCGACCTGTAACCGCAATGGTGTACCGATTGGATCGCGTGCAACAAGTTTGACGCGGCGAATTGCGTCAATCATTGCTTCTCGCGAAACTTTCAATGAATTAGGCAGGTTTGGCGGAATCAAACGTTTGTAGTCAGCGAATGCTCCTTTAAGGAGTCGGGTCACCAAACGAATATTGCCGACTTCGAATGTCGCATCATTTTCAGTGATGTTGATTGATACGCGTTCTGCTGTGCCGAGCAGACGCTGCAATTCGTTGAGTGCTCGCGCCGGAACAACGAAACTTGCTTCGTCAGGAATGACGGTGGCTGAAATATCGCGAATGGCCATTCGGTACGAGTCTGTTGCAACGAGTCGAAGTTTTCCTTCAACGCCCGTCATTAAGACACCGGTATAAACGCCGCGTGCATCATCATTGCTGGCCGCACGAACAACTTGCTTGAGAGCTTCAGACAAATCTTTTGTCGCCATTGGTGCGCCTTCACCAACTGTGCCCGACCATTTCGGAAAGTCATCACCAGCACCAATTGGCACAGTGAAGTTCACACGACCAGCCGAGATATCAACTTTGTCTTCACCAAGATCGAATTCAACTGCACCTGATGGGAGCGAACGAACAACTTCACTGGTGAGTTTGGCCGGAACCAAGACAACTCCGTCCTTCATTCCAGACACAGTGAGACTGACATCGATTGTGAGGTCTCCGTCAGTTCCAGTGACGCGTAAGTTTTCTCCCGCAAGAACTAATCGCAGACAGGACAAGGTTGGATTAGTTGCGCGACCTGTTGACGCACGACTTGCGGCCCCAAACGCCTCAGCGAGGACTTCACGTTCACACCGAAATTTCACGGTTGGGCTCCTTCATTGTTGTCATCACGTCTTGATGAGGATTTAACTTAGTTCTAATAATAAGGGCTGTGGATTGTGGATGAACTCTCGTTCCCCCAGCGTGAGACGAGAAACGACCCGCGCACACTTGTACACAGCGATCCACAACCAAAGTGTGCTTGCGGGGTGTGGTGGTGGATAACTGTTGGTTACCCACACGATGAGAGACCTTATGCACACGAGATGTACACAGTCTGTTGATCATGGGCGAATGAGTGGTTCCGAAGCAGTTCATGTCAGCTCAACTTCAAGTTTTTCACGAGCATGGTGACTCGATCGTAGGTCTCGCTTCGTTCTGCCATGAGTCTGGTGATTTTGTCGACTGCATGAATCACTGTGGTGTGGTCACGTCCACCAAAAAGGCGAGCAATGGC
>JBIIMF010000070.1:0-6075 GCA_044338135.1 Ilumatobacteraceae bacterium
GAACACGCATCTAAGATCGGGGAGTGAAGTTAGATACCGGAACAGAAGATCTCCTGTGCGAACTTCGCGATGACGGCGTTCTGGTCGCCACTTTGAATCGACCCGAGACACGTAATGCATTTAGCGCCGCCATGGGTCGCGCGCTTGGCGACATTTACGAAATGGCCGACACCAATGATTCGGTACGCGTTGTCGTGATTACTGGAACTCCACCAGCGTTTTGTGCAGGCGCAGATTTTTCTCACGGTGCTGAAGTCTTTGAACGAACTGAAAGCGCAGAGTTCAGTTCAAACCCAGTCAACCCACCTGCGTGGAAGATTCGTAAACCAGTCATCGCCGCGATCAATGGTCATGCGATTGGTATCGGACTCACACTTGCTCTGCACTGCGATCTGCGGTTCATTGCACGTGATGCCAAATACGGAATTGTGCAAGTTCGCCGAGGAATCTTGCCCGATGCCATGAGTCATTGGACTTTGCCGCGACTAGTGGGGGTCGCCAAGGCCGCCGACATCTTGCTGACCGGTCGAACTTTTGATGGAACTGAAGCCGTCGAGTTGGGGATTGCATCGGGCGTATTCGCAAATGATGAAGTTTTGCCGCGCGCCTTAGAAGTTGCTCATGACATTGCTATGAATACCGCTCCGGTTTCAGTGGCGCTCAGTAAACGTCTGTTGTGGGAGTCCTTTGCAATGACGTCCGAGCAAATGAATCAGGCTGAAAGTGATCTGCATGTGCACCTGATGGGTAAAGCCGACGCACGTGAAGGTGTTAACTCATATCTTGAACGACGCGAACCGCATTGGTTGCTCAGTGTCAATAAGGATTACCCAGAGTTCTAGACATTCCAGACTTGATATTGATCATGCCTGATTCTTTTGTATCCCTCGTTTGCCGGTGGTGTCGGGCAACAATGAATCCATGACAAGCACAGTGGTGGTTTTTCTCGTCGTCGCATCAATATTCTCGGTAGGAGACTGGTGGGCAGTTCAAGCTGCGAAGAAATCACTTGAGTATCTCTGCAAACCGTTAGCCACTGTGGCATTTCTTGGCGCGGCTATCGCAATCTTGAATGCTGATGGAGTTTCGCAAACTTGGCGCATCATCGCCTTTGTATTTTGTTTATTGGGCGATGTCTTCCTGATGCTTCCCCGTGATGCGTTTGTTCCTGGTCTTGCATCATTCGCGGTTGCCCAAATTTGCTTCGCGGTGAGTCTGCTCACTCAAGATTCGACTTTGAATCGACTCATAGTGGGGCTCATCATTGTTGTTCCGACAACGCTCTTCTTGGCACGTCGCTTCGTGAAATCAATTTCAACGTCGGGTCACAAAGAATTAGTGGTACCTGTTGTTGTGTACATGATGGTGATTGCCGCCATGGCTGTCAGCGCAATGGCCGGTGGAACGGCACTTGGAATCGTCGGAGCATTGTTCTTCATGTTGTCAGACTCGCTTATTGCCGAGCATCGATTCGTCAAAGAACGTGCGTGGCAACCAGTTGGAATTATGGTGACCTATCACTTGGCACTTGCGGGTCTTGCTCTCGGCTTGTTGTAAGAGCACCAGACGCAGAACTTGCACGACAACAATTGAGCATCGTTATCAGTGGAGGTACGGAACGAACACTGGTGGACTCTGCTTTCCTAATCACTGCGGCGCGCAGGCTCGTCAATAACGTAAAAAGGCCCTACAGAACTAGGTTCTGCAGGGCCTTTAAGACGGTTTCAATTACTTGAGGTCGAACCGATCATTGTTCATGACTTTGGTCCAGGCCTTGACGAAATCGCTGACAAACTTGCCAGCGTTGTCGTTCTGTGCGTACACCTCTGCCAAAGATCGCAATTGCGAGTTTGATCCGAAGATCAAGTCATTGCGAGTGGCGGTCCAAACCACTTCGCCCGACTTGCGGTTGCGACCTTCAAAGGTCTCTTCGTCTTTGTCCGTTGGCTTCCACTCGGTGTTGACGTCAAGAACATTGATGAAGAAATCGTTTGTCAATGTTCCTGTCCGCTTGGTGAAGAGACCAGCCGATGATTGATTGTGGTTTGCGCCAAGAACTCGCAAGCCTCCAACCAAGACGGTCATCTCTGGAGCCGACAGTCCCAGCAAGTTTGCTTTTTCAAGCAATAGCTGTTCAGTTGGATGAGCATGACCTGGCTTGAGGAAGTTGCGGAAGCCATCAAATGTTGGCTCGAGTACTGCAAAGGACTCAACATCCGTTTGTTCCTGGGTTGCGTCACCACGACCTGGGCTAAACGGGACACTGACCTTCACGCCGGCATCTTGTGCAGCTTTTTCGACACCAATATTTCCGCCCAGCACAATCAGATCGGCAATTGACATGCCGGTCTCTGCGCTGAGTTTTTCGTAGACGCTAAGTGCAGTTGCAAGCTGCGATGGGTTGTTTACTTCCCAGTTCTTTTGTGGCAGCAAACGAACTCGTGCACCGTTTGCGCCACCGCGCTTGTCAGTGTTGCGGTATGTCGATGCCGAAGCCCATGCGGTTGCAACTAACTGCGACACGTTGAGGCCCGAACCAAGAATCTTCGTCTTCGCCGCTTCGATGTCTTTTGCTGATGGAGTCTTTGCCTGAGCCGGAACTGGATCCTGCCAGATGAGGTCTTCTTGTGGCACAAGTTTTCCGACGTAGCGAGACTTTGGTCCCATGTCGCGGTGGGTGAGTTTGAACCACGCACGAGCAAACGCATCAGCAAACTTGTCGGGATTGGCGTAGAAGTCTTTGGAGATCTTCAAGTACTCCGGATCAAACTTCAATGACAAGTCTGCTGTGGTCATGACCGGGGCATGGCTTCGCGATGGATCGTGAGCATCTGGCACACTTCCCGCCATTGCGCCACCCTTTGGAATCCACTGCTTTGCACCGGCTGGGCTTGTGGTCAATTCCCATTCGTTTTCAAGAAGGATCTTGAAATAGTCGTTGTCCCATTTAACTGGGTTCGTTGTCCATGCTCCTTCGATGCCGCTAGAGATGGTGTCGACACCCTTTCCTGACCCCATTGAGTTGATCCAACCTAAGCCCATTGCTTGAATCGGTGCAGCTTCTGGTTCTGAGCTCACAAACTTGCCGGGGTCTCCCGCACCATGGTTTTTACCAAACGTGTGACCACCGGCGACGAGAGCGACGGTTTCTTCATCGTTCATTGCCATGCGAAGAAATGTCTCGCGCACGTCACGTGCTGAAAGCACAGGATCTGGGTTGCCATTCGGACCTTCTGGGTTGACGTAGATCAAACCCATCTGCACTGCAGCGAGTGGGTTGTCGAGTTGACGGTCGCCCTTGTAGCGCTCATCTCCAAGCCAAGTTGATTCTGCACCCCAATATGTTTCATCTGGTTCGTAGACATCGGCACGTCCACCTGCAAAGCCGAAGGTTTTGAAACCCATTGAATCGAGCGCAACGTTGCCCGCAAGAATCAGTAAGTCTGCCCACGACAATTTGTTGCCGTACTTTTGCTTCACCGGCCACAACAAGCGACGGGCCTTGTCAAGGTTGACGTTGTCCGGCCACGAGTTGATTGGGGCAAAGCGCTGCATGCCCGTTCCGCCGCCGCCGCGACCGTCTTGGATTCGGTATGTGCCCGCAGAGTGCCATGCCATACGAATGAAGAATGGTCCGTAATGGCCGTAGTCAGCGGGCCACCAATCTTGTGAGTCGGTCATCAGCGTTGTGAGATCTTGCACCACAGCGTCGAGGTCAAGCGAGGCAAATTCTTTTGCGTAGTCGAAATTGGCATCCATCGGATCGCCAACCTTTGGATTGTTGTGCAATACCTTCACATTGAGTTGGTTTGGCCACCATTTGGAGTTGGTGGTTCCCATGCCGTGTGCAGTCGTTACGCCGCCGCTAAATGGGCAAGCGCTTGTTGAATCACTCATGATCTTGCCTTTCGTTTTGTTGTTGTAGTTGTTGTTTTTCGAACATTTGAGTTTTTCGGTTGACACTTGGGGCATAGGCCCCAGTACGTCACCTCTGCTTCATCGATGATGAAGCTGTTGTCGTCCGAAGCTTCTAAGCAAGGACGTAAACCCACTGCGCAGTCCACGTCAGCAACAACACCGCAGGTTCTGCAGACGAGGTGGTGATGGTTGTCGCCGACGCGATCTTCAAATAGCGCAGGGGAGTCAATGGGTTGAATGCGACGGGCGAGTCCTTTTTCGACAAGCGTGTTGAGCGTGTCGTACACCGACTGACGGGAAATGCTTCCGAGATGATTGCGAGCTATCTCCGTTGCCTGTTCGGCGGTGATGTGGGGGAAGTCGCTAATTGTTTGTAAAACGGTGAGCCGTTGGGCAGTCACATTGAGTCCGTGAGACTTCAGCCGATCTTTGTAGGTTTCTCGCACGGATTTGACTATATCAAACTTTGGACTTAATCCAAATTTTGGTCAAAGAAATATTCTGAAGTTTTCGATGAGTTCGTCGGGCGCCATGTACACGTCACTCAGGTCCAGCAGGAGTTCGGCATGGACATGGCGTTATTGGTGGAGCTGGGGGAATCGAACCCCCGTCCATCAGGCGATGAGCGTTCGTGATACGACCGCGATCACTCAGTCGGTGAGCGACTCTGATCTGACGCCGAAGGCCGAAGTTAGTCATTACCTCAGTATTTGATCGTCTTACCGAGAGCGAGTGCCCTCAGCCGTTGCTGTGGCAGAAGTTGCCTACGGGGTTATTCAGGCCGTTGGGGCGTTGCCCGACAAGATTCTCCAATGGGATTCGTGACTCTACCCTTGTGTATAATGAGAATGTCACGCCATTAGGCGTGCCTAAAATGAATCCTGAGGGGGAATTAATGTCCAGTCATAAGAAACATTCTAAAGTCTTAGCCCTGTTTTTCGGGGCGGCTCTGGTTGTCGCTGCCTGCGGTGGCGACGACGAAGCAGTTAACACGGAGGCCCCGACTTCAGAGGCCCCGACTTCAGAGGCCCCGACTTCAGAGGAGCCAACTGGCGAGCCTTTTAAAATTGGTGTGCAAAACCTTGAAGGGGATCCAAACGGATCTTTTCCGGAGTTTTCCATAGCTATTCAGGCAGCGGCTGATTATGTGAACGCCGAACTTGGTGGGCTTGGTGGACGACCAATTGAAATCGTCTTGTGTAAATCAATTGTTTCTCCTGACGATTCGCAACGATGTGCGAATGAACTGTCGGCTGAGGGAGTGGACCTAGCCATTTCGACGATTAACTTCTTTGGAAACCATTACTCGATTTATCAGGGTGCTGGAATTCCAGTTCTTTCGGTGACCCCGATTACAATTGCCGACTTCACTAGTGAGGGCGTTTTCGCTATTGGTGCTGGTGGTGGATGTCTTGGCGTTCACACCGGATTGGTAGAGTTCGCAACCAATGAAATTGAAGAACTAGAGGGAATCGATGTCCAAAAGGTAGCAGTACCGTGGTCGGATACACCCCCAGGAGTGGTTTGTTACAACGATCTTGAAGCAAAACCGCTTGACGTTCTCAATGGTTCTGAGCCAGGTGAGGCCGCTCGTGCTGGTTCGAAGCCAGGATTGACGCACATGGGAGTTGCAGTTGCTCCGGCAGCCCCCGATCTTACTGCTCAGGCAACTGAAGTACTTGACTTCGGAGCAGATGTCATTATTTTCTCTGCTCAAGGTGCCGACTGCTGGAACTTAGTTGACGCACTTGGCCGCTTGGGGTGGACACCTGAATCAACACCACTAGTGCTCTCGGGTGCTTGTACAGACTTCACAGCAATGGCTGCCGCGGGTGATTTGGCTAAGGGCATTTACCTCACCGGAACTGAAAACGGTTTGTTGTCGCCGCTGGATGGTCTGACTGGTCAACACCTTGATAACGCTACGACCTACCAAACTAAGGGCTTGGACTACGGCATGACCTCTGACGATTTGTTTAAGGGATTTGCGAGCCAGGGCTTCTCGGCAATCATGTCAATCTGGGAAATTGCCCAGGGCATTGACGGCGACGTAACCGGACAAGCGATTTCGGACGGATATGCCAACACCGACGGAACTCAGCCGTCATTTGGTAACTCGCCGCTGAATTGTAAGTCTGCACCTGCACCTTACGTCTC
>JBIIMF010000019.1:0-20015 GCA_044338135.1 Ilumatobacteraceae bacterium
GGTAACTATGCTCACTTCGTTGTCTTGGCCATTTGGCCCATCTCAGGAGTAATCACATGGCTATTCAGACTGTTGGAGTTGTCGGTTCAGGAATCATGGGTTCGGGTCTTGCCGAAGTCATTGCACGCGGTGGAATGAACGTCATCGTGCGCTCACGTAGTCAGGCCACCGCTGATGCCATGGTTGCATCAGTTGCCAAGGGACTCACCAAGCAAGTTGAGAAGGGCCGTCTCACCGAAGATGACAAAGCCGCAATTCTCGGACGCATCACTGCAGTGTCTGAACTCAGCGCTCTCGCCGATTGCGATCTCGTTATCGAAAGCGTTGTTGAAGACCTCGACACGAAGAAGTCTTTGTTCACCGAACTTGATCGCATTGTGAAGCCCACTGCAATCATTGCAACCAATACATCAACTCTTCCCGTGATCGAACTCGCAATGTGCACCTCACGCCCCACATTGGTATGCGGTATTCACTTCTTTAACCCCGCCACTGCAATGCCGCTCGTTGAAATCGTTCGCCCATTGTCGGCAAGTGATGAAACAATTGAAACCGCCACTGCATTTGCCACGACGTGTGGCAAGCAGCCGGTACAAGTCAAAGATCGTGCTGGCTTCATTGTGAACGCGCTGCTCTTCCCCTATCTCAACAATGCCATTCGCATGCTCGAACAAGGCACTGCAAATATGGAAGACATCGACACCGCCATGAAGGGTGGCTGCAACTTCCCCATGGGACCGTTTGCATTGCTCGACCTCGTCGGTCTCGATACTTCGTTGTCAATCCTTGATGCGCTCTACAACGAGTTCCGCGACCCCAACTATGCCGCCATGCCCACATTGCGCCGTATGGTCGCTGCTGGACAATTAGGTCGCAAGTCGAAGGCTGGCTTCTACAGTTACTGATGTGCGAGCCGCTGATGTGATGCCTTGGGTGTTGACGCCCGACAACATCAGCGCGTTCACTCGCCCACAAATTGCGTTTCCAGAATCGCAATACGATTTCAGTACGGTCCCTATGGGCGACGACGACCTCGTTGCCATCGGTGCCGATCTTGAACCATCAACATTGATCAATGCTTATTCGCATGGGTTATTTCCCATGCCGATGAATGGCAAAGAGATCGGTTGGTGGTCACCAGCGACGCGCGGAATCATTCCGATTGATGGGCTTCAGATTTCGCGGTCGTTACAAAAACATCTCAAGCGATTCTCTATTCGTGTTGATTCATGCTTCGCTCAGGTCATGAAAGCGTGTGGTGATCCTCGTCGTCCCCATGGTTGGATCAATCTTGAATTCATTCGGGCATATTCGTATCTACATGCCATGGGTTGGGCCCACAGTGTTGAGGTGTTTTCGGGCGACGACCTCGTCGGTGGCGTCTATGGCGTGCGGGTCGGAAAGCTCTTTGCTGGCGAAAGCATGTTCCACACCCAAACCGATGCATCCAAGGCCGCTCTGGTTGCCCTGGTTGCCCTTCTTGACGCCACTGGCATCGCACTCTTTGATGTGCAGTGGACCACGCCACACCTTGAATCGATGGGTGCAATCGATATTCCCCGATCGGACTATTTAGCTTTGCTCGCGCGGGCGCAAAATCGCGACTAGCCCGACAGACTACGAACTATGGCTGAATCAGCAGACAAGGCAATCCGTCGCGACGAACCGTGGTTGATGCGCACCTACTCGGGGCATTCGACCGCAAAAGCTTCGAACGAGCTCTACCGCACCAACTTGGCCAAGGGCCAAACCGGATTGTCCATCGCTTTCGACCTCCCAACACAAACTGGATACGACCCCGACTCACTGATGGCTGTCGGAGAAGTCGGCAAGGTTGGCGTTCCCGTTGCTCACCTCGGTCATATGCGCACATTGCTTGACGGAATTCCACCAGGGCAAATGAATACGTCGATGACCATCAACGCGCCGGCTGCATGGATGCTTGCGTTGTATGTCGCTAATGCTGAAGAACAAGGTGTTGCTGCCGGTGCATTGCGTGGCACCACGCAGAACGACATCCTGAAGGAATATCTCTCACGAGGAACTTATATTTTCCCACCCGTTCCATCACGTCGACTCATCGTTGACATGGTTGCTTGGTGCGCAAACAACGCACCGAAGTGGAACCCCATGAACGTGTGTTCATATCACTTGCAAGAAGTTGGCGCGACGCCCGTTCAAGAAATTGCCTTCTCATTGGCTAATGCCGTTGGCATTCTTGATGCCGTGCGCGATTCGGGCCAAGTACCACCCGAACAATTCAGCCAAGTGTTCGGAAGTATCTCGTTCTTCGTCAATGCTGGTATTCGCTTCATCGAAGAAATTTGCAAGATGCGTGCATTCACCGAATTGTGGGATCGCATTGGCCTCGAGCGTTACGGAGTCACCGACGAAAAGGCTCGACGTTTCCGTTATGGCGTTCAAGTGAACTCACTTGGTCTCACCGAAGCGCAACCCGAAAACAACGTTCAACGCATTGTGCTTGAAATGCTTGCTGTTTCGTTGTCAAAGAACGCACGTGCACGGTCAATTCAGTTGCCAGCATGGAATGAAGCTCTCGGTTTGCCCCGTCCGTGGGACCAACAGTGGAGCCTGCGTATGCAACAAGTCTTGGCTTTCGAAACCGACTTGCTCGAATACGCCGACATCTTTGACGGGTCCACCGTTATTGAAAAGAAAACAGCCGACCTCCGTGACGCGGCATGGGCCGAGTACGAAGAGATCTTGGCAATGGGTGGCGCATTTGAATCGGTCGACACCTTGAAGGGTCGACTTGTGAAGTCGATGGCCGAACGCACCCGCCGCATTGAAAGTGGCGAGCAAATCGTTGTTGGTGTCAACAGCTACACCGAGTTTGAAGAGTCGCCATTGGGTGGCGAAGGCAACATCGTCAAAGTTGATCACGATGTTGAACGCCAGATGATTGAAGATGTCACTGCATGGCGCGCAAAGCGTGATGAAGCTGCAGTGCAGGCAGCGCTTGCCGAACTTCGCAAGGCGGCTCAAGGTAACGACAACATCATGGAGCCTTCAATTGCGTTGGCAAAGGCCGGCGGAACGACCGGCGAGTGGTCTGGTGCTTTACGCGAAGTGTTCGGCGAATTCCGTGCGCCGACTGGTGTCGCTGCAGCAGTTGGCAAGCGACCTGGTGAACTCGCCGAAGTTGCCGCTTACGTACGCACGATTCCTGGTGGTCCACCGAAATTTCTCGTGGCCAAGCCTGGTCTTGACGGTCACTCAAGTGGTGCTGAACAAATCGCCGTTGCTGCTCGCGATGCCGGGATGGAAGTTGTGTACTCGGGTATTCGACTGACACCCGAACAAATTGCTGCCAGTGCTCGCGACGAAGATCCCGATGTGATTGGACTATCAATCTTGTCGGGTTCACATATGGCTCTCGTGCCGGCCGTGATTGCTCAACTCAAAAAAGAAGGCGTTGACATTCCGGTTGTCGTCGGTGGAATCATCCCTGAAGAAGATCGTCCAGTCTTGCTAGCAGCTGGCGTTACTGCGGTCTACACACCGAAAGACTTTCGGTTGAGTGACATCATGCGTGACATCGCCGAAATTGCTGCAGCTAACCGCAAGTAATTTCAGCAGTCTGCTTTAGACAGCGACTGGAGTTTGCGAGTTGATCCAACGTTCAAGCGTCGGGCCGCTCTCGAAACTTGTGATCAGTGCATAGCGCGGATGATTGTGATTGTGCACTACGACATGCCAGAGACGCTGCGTATCAACAACGAAACGCGAGCCTCGATGCAATGGCACACGACGTTCGGTTGAACGATCGGGTAAACCATCGGCGTCGTTGTCCATGAGCAACATGTAACTGTCGGGTTGGTCGGTTAGTTCGATCCATGAACGAACTACCCAACCTTCGTTGTCAGGATTGAAACGATTATTGTCATCACGGTGAAACGAACGAATCGCGACATCGCGCACTTGCGGTTCGAGTTTGATGATGCGCACTCGCCCAAAGTTTGCGCCAACAGCATCAACATATTTCTTGATCGTCGGTGCCATCGCCGCATTAGAAGTCCAGAGGGCGTCCTTGTCGGTCTTGCCCTTATCCCAAAAACCGCGACAATCAAGTTCGCCGTCGGCTGATGCAAGCGGAGCAAAGTTTGTGTCGCCACCACTCTTCCAGTCCATGTATTCAAGTGACTCCCATTCATTGCTGGGAATTTCTACATCCATGGGGCGCAGAACGACAAAACCATCTTTTTCCAAAGCCGACATGCGGTAGTGCGGAGTCACGAGAGGGATTGACACCGACCAGTGTTCTTTGTTCGGCCAGAAGAGGGCAGTGCTGTCCGTGCTCATGGTGTCAGTCTACGAATCGCCACGAATGTATGCAGGGCACTTTGTCATGACCCCGCAGGGTCAGGGTGCCATTGTTGTTGAAGCGCCAGCGGCCGGAGCAGTTGTCGTGACAACTGCGGTTGTCGACGGGGCCGTTCCGTTACCAGGAATCGCCAACTTTTGTCCGGCTTGAATCGCATCGGCATTCGGTAGCCCATTTGCCGCAACAATGTCGGCGACAGCTACGCCAAATGACGCAGCGATTGCCGACAACGTATCGCCCTGCTGAACGGTGTAGAACTCTGAACTCGCCACAAGTGTTGTTGATGATTCAAGCGGAATCGCCACAGTTGTCTCGCTCAAAAATAATGGAAGAGTCCCAAACGGAAGAGTCTTAACAGATGTTGACTTGTCGCCACCACACGCACTGAAGACAGTCACAATGCTGATAATGCCAATGACCGATGCGATTGAACGAGTTTTCACAAAGCAAAGCGTAATGGGATTCTGGTGAGAAATATTCCCTATTTTCGGGGTTTTTTCTCACCAGAATTAAAACGAATCAAGTGTGACGATGGCTCACGTAATGGGCGAGCAATTCAAGTTCGACTTTGGCCGAGTCAAGAATCGGTAATGCCTTCAATGCATTGATCGCCTGATCGGTCAGCGAGCTAATCAGTGTTTCCATTTCATCTAGCGCGCCACAATCACGAATTGCGTCTTGCGCCCGTCGAACATCGTCGTCGGATAAGGCATCACGGCCGACTTTTTCAAGCACCTTCAGCTGACTTTCGTTTGCCCGTTCAACTGCGATGGCCATCAGCGGAGTCGGCTTGCCTTCACGTAAGTCATCACCGACCGGCTTGCCCGTTAACACCGTGTCGCCGAAAGCACCCATGACATCGTCACGCATCTGAAAGGCGTCTCCGAGTGGCAAACCATAGGCACTCAACAACGGGAGCAGTTCTTGCTGACGATCGGGAGCGGCCAACATCGCACCTAAATGCAACGGCCGCTCGATGGTGTACTTGCCGCTCTTGTACCGACAAATTCGTTCGGTCTTATAACGACGACGCTCGTTAAGAGACGTGCCGATGAGATCGAGTAGTTGACCGATATTCAGTTCGATACGAAGTTCATGCCAAATCTCGCGCGCTGCCAATGGTGCATCGCCCATGAGTTGATCGCTGTACACAAAGGCCAAGTCGCCAACCAAAATGGCAATGCCTTCTCCATAACGACGAGCCTCGCCGCTTCCGCCCGTGGTGCGATGTTGATCGGCAAAAACTTCATGCGTTACTGCCGCTCCGCGACGTGTGAGCGAACCGTCCATGATGTCATCGTGAAAAAGTGCGAAAGCATGAAGTAGTTCGAGCGCCGCACCAGTGTCGAGGCTCACTTGTGAATTGGGGTCTCCGCCAGCGCCGACGAAACCCCAGTGGCTGAAAGCCGGACGAAGTCGCTTTCCACCGGATGCCACCAGACGACTTATCTCGGCGACGGGGCTAGTTAAATCAGAATCAAAGCCCGACCAGCGAGCCTCTTCAACTGCCAGGAATGCCGACAGATGTGATTCGGTACGCCGCGCGATGTCGACAAGAGATTGCGGAGGGCTCGAACTCACGGTGTCAGGTTAGAGGCGACTAGCCCTCAAGTCCGTTCACAACATTGTCAATCTGCAGTTTGGCATTACCAATTCGGTCACGACACAAACGAATGAGTTCAGATGCGCGTTCGACGCGACTTGCCAAAACATCGACATCAACATCGGTGCGTTCAAGTTCGGCCAAAATTGTTTCAAGTTCTTTGAGGGCTTCGGCGTAACCCATTTCTTCTTCTTTTTTCGCAGCCATAATGTCTCCTTTAGTTCACTGTGCTTGTGACGTCACCGTCATGAAGCGCTGTTGTCAAAATATCGCCAGTTGTAACGTCGCTCACATTGCGCACAATTGATCCATCAGCGCGACGCGTGATTGACCAACCTCGTGCAAGTACATTCTTCGGATCGAGTAGCCGAACTCTTGATTCAAAGTTGTTGATACGAACGTTGAAGTCGTTAATAAGTTGTGGGCCACGACGCGTCAGTCGCGCAATTCGATCACTCAGTCGTTCGTCAGCGCGTTCAACAGCGGTACGTGTGTGAATACCAATTTCGCGAGCGACGTTGTTGAGCCGATTCGTTGAATCTGTCAGTTGTTGAGTTGCCAAACGGGCGATTGCATCCCAATTCGCCTCGGTTTCATTGATGAAATCATTGACTCGTTCAATCAGTGCAACTGCGCATGCAGTCGGGGTCTTGTGTGCTTCAAAAGCCACATCATCTGCGACATGACGATCAATCTCGTGACCGATACCCGTGAATACCGGCAATGAAGATTCGGTAACTGCCAGTGCGATTGATTCGGCGTCAAACGTTGAGAGTTCGGCTTTGCTGCCACCACCGCGAATCAAAACAATTACGTCTAGATCATCACGCTGACTTAGGCGAGAAATAGCCTGGGTGATTTCGCGAACTGCGTTGTCACCCTGGACACTCACATTTGCAAGGTGTAAGTGAAAACCTATTTCACTGCTCTCGATCTGATTCTTAAAGTCGGCCCATGCGGCGCTGGATCCACTTGTAACAACTCCCAATCGAAGTGGTGCCGGAGAAATGTCAACTTCTCGGTTGAGATCGAATACGCCCATCTCTTTGAGTTTGCGAATGAGCTCTTCGCGTTGCAGTGCAATTTCGCCAAGTGTGTAATTCGGGTCGATACCACGCATGATCATTGACAACTTGCCAAAGGCCGCGTAGAAATCGAGGTTGCCGTAAATACGTACCTTGACACCGTTCACTAGATCGAGGCCACTCTTCATCAAGATGGGGCGCATCTTGGTCATTTCGCCGCCCCACAAGTTGACGTTCAACTGATTGCGCTTGCCGTCGGGCGTCTGCTCGACAAGAGTGAAATACGTGTGCGGGCCCTTCTTGCTGAGCCCCGAAATTTCACCCCAGACCCACAAGCCGGCGTCGAAGTTGTCGTTCAGGACCTCGTTGATCGCGTCGGCCAATTCAGAAATCGAATAAGTCAGCAGAACGTCCCCTTCGAATTCGTCCTCAAACTCGTCAAGGTCGTCTTCTAGGTCATCATCGTCAAAGTCACGGGGCATAGCAATAAAGAGTCTGCCCGATGGCGATGTAGTTTGGAAGACGTGACTGGAACACTTGTGATCTTGCGCCATGGTGAAAGTACCTGGAACCAAAAGAATCTCTTTACGGGCTGGCACGATGTGCAGCTCACCGAGAAGGGTCGTGGCGAAGCTGTCGCTGCGGGCCGCACCATGCTTGAGGCGGGCCTGTACTTCGATACCTCGCATACCTCACTGCTCGAGCGAGCGGTCTTGACCTGCAATATGGCCCTCGAAGCCATGGGTCAGGTGTGGTTGCCGGTCAACCGAACTTGGCTGCTGAATGAACGCCATTACGGTGCTCTGCAGGGGCTCGACAAGAAAGAAACGACCGAACGACATGGGGCCGAGCAGACGTATGTCTGGCGCCGCAGTTTTGATGTTCCGCCCCCGCCCGTCGACACCAGTAGTCCCGAGCACCCCGTGAACGACCGGCGATATCGCTTGCTTGACCCAAGTCTCTTGCCTGGGGCTGAATGCTTGAAGGACGTCGTGGCGCGCGTGTTGCCCTATTGGAACGATTCGATCGTCCCCCAACTTCGTGACAACCAAACAGTATTGGTGACGGCCCATGGCAACTCGTTGCGAGCGCTCGTGATGCACCTTGAGGGAATCTCGCAGGCCGATATCGCCGAATTGAACATTCCCACTGGAGCGCCCAAGCGGTACACGTTCAACGACGATATGTCGGTGGCGAGTGCCCAGTATTTGGGCGATGTGGCGGCAATTGAAGCTGCCGCCGCCGCCGTCGCCAAACAAGCCTCCGCCTAGACCCACCAAATTGAGCCACTCTGTACAACCAGTTCCAACAGTTGGAACTGGTTGTACAGAGTGGCGCGAAAGTTCCAGGTGTGGCGGGGGGCTCACGGGGGTGCCCGTCGGCTCAGGGTCGTGACGACTGGGACATCCCCCAATGGTTCGCACATGTTCACGAGCGTCATATAGTGACACCCATGGCCTCAAAAAAGTCTTACCTCGAAAGCCTCCGTAAAGTCTCGCTCTTCTCGTCGTGCTCCAACAAGGACCTCGAAAAGATCGCCAAGGCTGCCGATGAGGTGAGTTTCGCCGCTGGCGCATTGGTCGTTGATCAAGGTCAGACCGGCCGCGAAGCTTTCGTCATCATCAGCGGAACCGCCACCGTGAAGCGCAACGGCAAGAAAGTTGCAACTCTCGGAACCGGAGCCGTTGTCGGCGAACTCTCGCTTCTCGATCACGGTCCCCGCACCGCTTCGGTCATCGCCGAAACCGAGTGCGTGATGCTCGTCATCAGCCAACGTCAGTTCCTCGGAGTGATTGACGCCATCCCGGCGCTCTCCCACAAACTCCTCGGAACCTTGGCGGGTCGCATTCGCGAACTTGACCGCCAGTACTTCGGCTGATTTCTCACCTCCGATCTCGGTCGGAACCTGAAATAACAGCCCCGTAAGGTTCTCCTTTTTGCCTTCGGGCAACTAGCGTTCTCCCTGCATGAGTACGCACGACGACACCTCAGCCGCGCCTTCTGGCCCGCGGCGTCTAAAGCCCTACCAACTCTCGATTGCCATTGGTTCATTCATGGCGATCTTCACCCTGATGTCGGGCGTTCTTCCGCTTTTCACCAAATGGAAAAGCGACTCCCCGATTCATCGTCAGGTCTTTGAAGGAATCCCCGGTCCAATCCAGTTGGCGTTCTACACAGTGATCCCTGCGATGTTGTTGTGGGGTTCGTTCCGCTTCGCTGATCGTATTCGTAACTGGGAGCGCGGCACATCTGATCGTCGTCGCACCACTGCGAAGAACGCTAAGCGTCGTCTCGCCGACTTCCGTGCCGGTGTGTACATGCGCACACTGTTGCGCGACTCCGCAGCCGGCCTCATGCACTCGATGATGTATTTCGGTTTCTTGGTGTTGCTTGGTGTCACGACTGCACTTGAACTCGATCACCAGTTGCCCGAAAGTCTTAAGTTCCTTCACGGCGACGTGTACCGCGGTTACGTACTCATCGGCGATCTTGCTGGTTTAGTTTTCACCGCTGGTGTCGTATGGGCCATTGTCCGTCGTTACATTCAACGCCCCTACCGCATCCGTATTAAGAGCAAGCCCGAACACGCCATCATCCTCGGCGTGATGTTGCTCATCGGTGTTTCTGGTTTTGGTGCTGAAATGTTCCGTATCGCTAATAGCACTGCAAACGGCGTGAATATGGATCACGAAAAGTGGTCATTCATTGGTTATCCGCTCGCAAGTCTCGTTGACGGTTGGGCGCCACGTTCGCTCGAACTATGGCATCAGGGTTGGTGGATCGCTCACGTTGTTGCGTTCATCGCATTCCTCGCCATCTTGCCGATCACCATGTTGCGCCACATCTTTACGTCGCCACTCAACATGTACCTCAAAGATCGTGATCGTCCCAAGGGCGCGATGAAGGCCATGCCGAATCTCACCGAGACATCGCTTGAGTCATTCGGTGCTTCAGTCGTCGAAGACTTCACATGGAAGCAGTTGCTCGACACTGACGCATGCACCATGTGTGGTCGTTGCACAAGCGTGTGCCCCGCACATGCAACTGGCAAGCCACTTGACCCACGCGAAATCGTTTTGAAGACCGGCGAAGTCATGGCCGCAACCGCTGCACACGCACCTGGTGGTCGCGTGACTCCCCCGCTCGGCACCGACGTTGAAATCACCATTAAATCAAATTCATTGTTTGAACGCATCAGTTCAGAAGAAGTTTGGGCATGCACCTCGTGCAAGGCTTGTGATGAAATTTGCCCAGTAAACATTGAAATTCTCGACAAGATTCTCGACATGCGTCGTTACCTCACGTTGATGGAAAGCAACTTCCCCGCCGAACTCGGTAACGCGTTCCGTGCCATGGAAAACCAAGGCAACCCGTGGGGAATGAACCAAGGCGAGCGCGGCGATTGGGCCGACGGACTTGACGTTGACATTGTTGATCCAGGCGAAGTTCTTTCGCACGAATACCTCTACTGGGTTGGCTGTGCCGGATCATTCGACGACAAGAACAAGAAGGTCACGCAGTCGATGGCTAAGTTGCTCAAGCGTGCCGGCATTGATGTCGCCATTCTTGGACCAAGCGAAATGTGCACTGGTGACTCGGCACGTCGTTCGGGTAACGAGTACTTGTTCCAGATGTTGGCCATGCCCAACGTTGACATGCTCAACGGCATGGGTGTCAAGAAGATCATCACACAGTGTCCGCACTGCTTCAACACTCTCGCCAACGAGTACCCACAACTTGGTGGACAGTACGAAGTAATTCACCACACGCAACTTCTCGAGCAGCTCATTGACAACGGCAAACTCGATGTCAGTAACGCAACTCTTGAAGAGCGCATCACGTACCACGACTCGTGCTACCTCGGCCGTCACAACGACGTCTACTTGGCACCACGCAAGGTTGTTGCCTCGATCAAAGGCATTGAAGTTGTTGAAATGCAGCGCAACGGAACCAAGGGCATGTGCTGTGGTGCTGGTGGCGCTCGCATGTGGATGGAAGAGTCAATTGGCACCAAGGTCAACGACGAACGTGCACGTGAAGCAATCAGCACTGGTGCGAGTCGTGTCGCAACTGCTTGCCCGTTCTGCTACATCATGCTTGATGACGGCGTTAAGGCTGCAGGCGTTGAAGACGATCAGATGAAAGTCGCCGACATTTCAATTCACTTGCTTGAAGCCATCGAAAATGGCGAACGGCAATTGGCCAATCCGCCTACACCGCTGAAGGCCTGATTAAGCCTTTAGGTGACTGTTTACGAGTGAGCGAAGGTGTTCAATACCGACACCTTTGCTGGCACTCACCCACACAATGTCGCCTTGATCGAGCATGCATCCGGCGGCAAGATCTTTCTTGCGAGTTGCGCGCTTTGATGACTTCACTTTGTCGTGCTTCGTTGCGACAACGGTGTGCGGCACGCCATTGGCACGCAACCATGTGAGCATCTGCACATCAAGTTTGGTCGGCCCGATTTCGCCATCAACTAAAACGTAAACGTTGACAAGTTCTTCGCGATCAAGCAGATAGCCCTCAATCATCTTTTGCCAGCCTTGCTTAATGCGGCCAGGCACTGCGGCGTATCCATAACCAGGTAAGTCAACGAGAGTGCTTCCGTTAGGTAAAGCAAATAAGTTGATCAATTGTGTACGACCCGGCGTGTTTGAAACGCGTGCAAGCTGTTTGTGATTCGCCAAGGCGTTAATCAACGATGACTTACCAACATTTGATCGGCCGACGACTGCAACCTCAGCGGGCGACTCTGGGAGTGTGCTGATATCAACTGCCGAAGTCACGAATGTCAGTTGTAATGGCCCAGTCATGACCTGCAGTGTACGGACTTACTGAGTCAAAGGTTTGTTAGTTGAGTCCGAGCGCCGCTAGTTCGGCACCAATCGTGGTGCTATCACCGTGACCGGTATGAACAATCGTCTCAGCCGGCAAACCAAACAACTTGCGACGAATTGATGCCACAATGGTGTCGTAGTCGCTAAAACTTCGACCGGTTGCACCCGGCCCACCACAAAAGAGAGTGTCCCCACTAAAGATCGCATCGCCGCCATTGCTAGTTGCTCCCACCACATGGAAACAACAACCACCTGGCGAATGGCCGGGCGTATGAATCACGCCGATATCGGTTGCGGCAACCTTCAAGATGCCACCGTGCGTTAATGATCCATCGGGCTGCGAATCTGGATAGACAACTTGCCACAACATTAAGTCGTCTGGGTGCAACAAGATCGGTGCATCAACAACATCTTGTAAAGCCATCGCGGCGTTGATGTGATCGTTGTGACCGTGCGTCAACGCAATTGCTTTCACGCGACGTCCATTGATTGCTTCAACGATTGGCGCAGCATCGTGAGCTGCATCAATCACAATGACTTCGCGATCATTGCCGACCAACCAAATGTTGTTCGTCACTTCCCATTCGCCACCATCAAGGGCGAAGATGCCAGTGGTGTTGACTAACTCGATCAAAGTACAACCACGCTTCGCAAAACTTCGCCGCGCTCCATGCGATGGAACGCCTGCTCAATTTCGGACAGACCAATTGTCTCACTCACAAAATCTTCAAGCGGCAATCGGCCTTGAAGATGCAAATCAACTAACAATGGGAAGTCGCGGCTTGGCAAACAATCGCCGTACCAACTTGGCTTCAATGCTCCACCACGACCAAAGAAATCAATCATCGGGATATTGGGCATCACCATGTCGGGAGTCGGCACTCCAACTTGCACAACAGTTCCGGCGAGGTCACGAGCGTAAAAAGCCTGGCGTAAAACTTCGGGGTGACCAACCGCTTCAATACAGACATCGGCACCTAATCCATTTGTTGCTGCTTGAACTGCAGCAACTGGTTCGGTGTTACGCGCATTGACAGTGTGTGTTGCCCCAAACTGACGCGCCCACTCGAGTTTGCGATCATCAAGATCGACCGCAACAATCGTCGTCGCACCAGCAAGACGTGCGCCTGCAATGGCCGCATTGCCAACTCCACCACAACCAAAAACCGCCACGCTGCTTCCACGCTGCACTTCGCCCGTCAACATAGATGCGCCGATACCCGCCATGACTCCACAGCCAAGCAAGCCTGCAACAGCAGGAGAAGCCAAAGGATTCACCAATGTGCACTGACCCGCGGCAACCAAAGTCATTTCAGCAAATGCACCGATACCCAATGCTGGAGCAAGCGGAGTCCCATCAGTCAACGTCATTTTCTGGGTCGCGTTGAAAGTGTTGAAACACAATTGCGGCTTACCACGTAGACACGACCGACAATTTCCACACACTGCGCGCCAGTTCAAGACAACAAAATCGCCTGGCTTCACATTGGTGACGTTGTCACCGATCGATTCAACGACACCAGCGGCTTCGTGTCCTAACAAGAAGGGGAAATCGTCGTTGATTCCGCCTTCGCGATAATGAAGGTCCGTGTGGCACACACCGCACGCCTGCACACGCACTCGTGCTTCGCCGGGCCCCGGCTTCGGAACATTGATATCAACGAGTTCAACTGGGAGACCCTTGCCACGGGCAATAACGCCCTTAACTGTCTGAGACATTTTTTTTCCTTAATGTTTGGATGAATTAATCGCGAAAGTTTTCAAAGTAACGGCTGGGCGTAGGACCACGTTGACCGTGATACTTCGAACCACGCGCACCCGAACCATATGGATTGTCGGCAGGAGTTGTCATTTGCATGAAACTCACTTGGCCGATCTTCATACCTGGATACAACGTGATAGGCAAGCTTGCGACGTTGGCAAGTTCGAGGGTGACGTGGCCATCAAAGCCAGCGTCGATGAATCCGGCTGTTGAGTGAATCAACAAACCAAGGCGGCCCAGCGAACTCTTGCCTTCAATGCGTGCCACCAAATCGTTGGGCACTGCAATTCGTTCAAGCGTTGATCCCAAGACAAATTCGCCGGGGTGCAACATGAACACGCCATCTTCAGGGATGTCCACAAGTTCGGTCAGTGAAGTCATGTCTTTCTTAACATCAATGATTCCGGCCGTGTGATTACGAAACACCCGAAACAAGTTATGGAGACGGACGTCAATCGATGACGGCTGAATAAGGGCCTCATCGAGAGGATCAATGATGATGCGGCCAGCATTCAGGGCCTCACGGAGCGAACGGTCAGACAAGATCACGTCCCCTACCGTAGTGGGTCGGGCGGGCTTGATTACAGGCGACGTCTCAGCATCAGACCCCCTGCCATATTGTCCCTAGGCCCTTCGTCAATTTCAGATGGCTGATAGCGAGGTTCAAGTCTCCTGGGGCGTTGGCCCGATCGGCTGAATCAGACATCAAGAGTCGCCGCTCCTGGCGCCGAGGCAGTGGACGGAGTCGTTAACGTGTCGAAACTTTTAGTCGATCGCCACGTAGCCCAAGCCGGTCCCCGTGACATTTACTGTTGCCAGCTCATTGAAATCGGACAGAATGTACCAATGACCGAACCTTTCAACCGTTGATCTGATGATTGCCTACAACGAGAATCTGCGAGAACGAATTCAAGCAAATTTGTCAGCACATCAACGAACCACCCAATCACTTGGTGGCCTACGCCATGCCGCCGTTGCGATCGTGATCATTGACAGCGAGCCAAATGATTTCGAAGATCCGTATCAGCCGAGCGACGACCCAATGCGCGGAGTACCTGGCGATATCAGTGGCTTAGACGGTCGCATGCGCGGGGTCGCAGGTGGAGCTTCTTTTCTGCTGTGCCGGCGTGCCGCCAAGATGAACAGACATGCGGGCCAGTGGGCATTGCCAGGCGGGAAGTTAGATGAGGGCGAAACCGCCATCGATGCAGCACTACGTGAATTGCACGAAGAACTTGGTCTGCAACTTACTCAGGGACACGTACTCGGACTTTTGGATGACTACACGACCCGTTCAGGTTTTGTGATGACTCCCGTTGTGCTCTGGGCCGGGGACAATGCCCAAGTTGTGCCCGAACCATCAGAGGTCGCTCATGCATACCGCATTGGTCTGCATGAACTTTGTCGCGCTGACTCACCTCGGTTCGTCTCAATTCCTGAAAGTGACCGTCCCGTCGTACAAATTCCGTTAAGCGGCGATCTCATTCATGCGCCAACCGGCGCAGTCTTGCTGCAATTGCGGTGGGTCTGCGTTGAAGGTCGAATCAACGAACGCGTCGGTCATCTCGAGCAGCCCGTATTCGCTTGGAAATAGACAGTTTCATACCGATTTCTTGAAGAAGTCACCAACGCGCTTGACCGAAACTCTTTGTGTTCTATTCAAGGGGAATTATTCATGTCTCGGTATCAGCGTCTATGTCAAACGTTTGTCGGTCTTCTCATTCTGAGTGTTGCTTCAGTGTGGGTCACAAATCTATTGATCAGCGCTCAGCGCTCCATCCCGTTAGCCATCACGTTGCCAGCGATCATTGCCGGCGCAACCTTGAGCGGCTGTCGTACATCTTCATTAGGCATTAATCGTTCTGAACGACAAATAGTTCTGTCACCAATCGGTCACTTCCTTTTTGCCTCGGCAGTTCTTCTTCCAACATTCGTCCTGCCGATCGTTGCTTGCGTGATTCCGACCGGACGACCTGCACCGTCAAGTTGGTTGATTCGTTTCCAGCGACTACTAACGATGAATGCAACCAGTTTGGTTTTCTGGTTGCTCATCATCGACCAACCACATAATGGCTCCTTAAACAATCGACTTGTACTGGCATTCGTTGCTGCAGTCATCGCTCACGTACTCGTTGATTCACTCATTGTTTCTGCGATCATGAGTCTCACGAGTCTCAACCCGGTTCTCGTTACCGCACATTGGAACCAAAGATCGTTGCTTCGAGAATTCGCTGAGATATCGGTCGGTTGTATCGGTGCGATTTTCGCCCTAATTAATCCTCTTCTTCTATTGATTGTTCTGGCACCTTGTTGTTTGGCTGTCGATCATCTTCGGGTCAACCAATCGGCACAACTTGGTAAGCGTGATACACGAACCGGACTACTTAATTCTTTAGGTTTGCAAGAGTTCGTGAGCCATGAGTTTGAGCGCGCCAAGCGCCATTCAACCGATCTATGCCTTGTAGTTCTTGACCTTGATTTTCTCAGAGACGTCAACAACAACTTCGGACATCAAGTTGGAGATCTTGCGATTAGTTCGGTTGCAAAACAGATTTCAGTTTTAACTCGAACAATCGATGGAACTGCACGTATCGGCGGTGAAGAGTTTGTCGTGATCTTGCCTGACTCAGATATCGACGGAGCCTTGATAGTTGCTGACCGCATCCGAGTGGGCGTCGAAGAACTCGCAATTGAAACTTCTCAGGGTGCTCTTCAATTGACGATCTCCGCAGGCGTCGCATCACGTCGTGACGGCGAAACTTACTCAGAACTATTTGATCGAGCCGATACTGCGCTTTATGAATCTAAGCGACTGGGCCGCAACCGAGTTTCGCTTGCCGATGAATCAGTGAAGACTTTCCAAGCCAACCAAATAAACACAAACTGAAACGGAAGTCGTCCATAGGCAACGATCTGCTTTGAAAACGGTTCGTCGCGCCAGTCCCAAACCATGTAGATGTTTGCTGGATACACCGCGACAAAAAGAACGATCGCCGCCAACGCACCTTGTTTGCGATACTTGGGCCATAACAGCATCGGTCCCACAATCAGTTCGGCGATTCCACTGACGTACGTCCAGAAGCTTTCACTTGGCGGCAACCACGGCGGCACAATGTCGTTGAAGAATTGCGCGTTGACAAAGTGCATGACTCCAGCCAAAGTGACGAATACTCCGATCGCTACTGCGACGCGATTAACAGATTTGGGACTCATCTCGACAGTTTCGTTTGTACCGATGGCGGATACTGCATTGTGCGCCCGGAGAGACTCGAACTCCCAACCGTCTGATCCGAAGTCAGATGCTCTATCCATTGAGCTACGAACGCAATTCGCAGGCAATTAGCTCCCACGAAAAGAAATGGCGCACTGGCAGGGACTCGAACCCCGAACCTTCTGATCCGTAGTCAGATGCTCTATCCATTGAGCTACCAGTGCAACGGCAATCAGCCTAGAGGGCTAATCCGCAGGTAGAAACCTCAGAATCACCCAGATGTCAGGGTGTGGGGCACCAGTTCGTGGTGCACCAGGGGCGCCACGAACCCGAGCGCTGCCACGTCACATAGGCCAACTTGGCATTGATCTCGGGGTTCAACAATTCCGATGCATCGGTGATGCCGTAATTCTTCATCCACGACTTATGGGCATTCCAGTTCAACTGGAACAAACCAATACAGCACGAATTACGGCTGAGCGGATTCCATCTGCTCTCACGGTGAACCACATAGAAGGCATTCTCTTCAAGGTTGTCTGGCCATGCATCGCGCACAAACTTTTCAAGTTCGGCTCGCGTAAAGGTTTTCGTCGGCACGTACTTGGGTGGCTGCGTTGTTGTCGGCGCTTGAGTCGACGGTGCAGCAGCTGACGACGTCACTGCACCCTTGGGTAAACACAACTCTTGACCGGGCAACAACGTAGAACGTGATGTCTTGCCATTCGCTGCAGTGAGTTCAGAAATCTTGACCCCAACTTTTGTGGCGATTCCACTCCACGAATCACCTGTTTTCACTGTGTATTTACCCACACAAACAATCTTCGGTGTTGTGGTAGAGACAACGTTTGGCTCGATTGGTGCCGGCACCGTTGCACCTGGTGGCAAGCAAATCTCTTGACCCACCATGAGTGGCGACTGAATCGTTTTGTTATTCGAACCCGCAATCAAACTGGCTTTCACACCGGCACGTTCAGCAATTCCAAACCATGAATCACCGGCTTGCACGATGTACTTCGATGCACAGACACGCTTCGGGGCCTCAGTTGTTGGCGCAGCCGTTGGGGCCGGCGTTGATGGCACGGTTTCAGGAGCGGTCACGACAACTTGCGGAGCAATCGTCGCTGCCACGGTTGCGGGCACAGTCGTAGGCGCAACAACTGTCGTCGTCGTGTCGCCGATCGTGTCGAACTGCACAATGGCCGCAGCCCCACCGGTAGCGGTGATGTCAACTGCATTGCCGTCACCCCGCAAGGCCCAAGCAATCGGAGCGATACAGAGACCCGCCACCAAAAGAGCGGCCAAACGACGACGGAAAGGGTCTTTGGGTCCACGCGGGAACTCGCCACCTGAACGTGGACGACGCTGGCGTCCCGACCCGTTCGACCAGAACTGATCAGTCACCGAGGATTGTTGGTAGGTGCTCATGATGTTGAGGCGGCCAAAACATTGAAACCGCCTCGGTCAGTGTGGTCGTTTCGTCACACGATCGCAACAGAGCCCCTGTGTCCCAAGCCCGATCAATGGGGTTTTCCACAGGGTCCGGGACAATAAGCCCACGAAAAAGGCAATGGCGCTTTCTTTTCCACAGATGAGAAAAGATCGCGCCAAACGCCAACAAAATGGCGGAGAGGGTGGGATTTGAACCCACGGACCCCGTTTCGGGAGTCAACGTCTTAGCAGGACGTCCCATTCAACCGTGCTCTGGCACCTCTCCAAGGTGTAGCGGGTGAAGCCTACAGGTGGCCCTGATCAACTTCTCTCGCAACACTTGAGCGGAACGGGAGGGATTCGAACCCCCGGGCCTTGTGAGCCTTCCGCTTTCAAGGCGGATGCATTTGTCCGCTCTGCCACCGTTCCGCCTGTGAGGCTAGCGACAAAAAGCCCGAGAGCAATCGGTCGCAAACGAGAATCGTGAGGACAGTTATTGACCGATGGTGGACCGAAGTTGGTCGACCCAATCATCGGCTTGCTGCCAACGCGAATCAGCGTGTTCTCGAGCGGTATGCACATGGGACGAATGGGCTGGATACGAACCCAAGAACTTCACTCCCCCTTGTTTGGCGTGAAGCGCCCGCAAAGCATCGGCGACCAGTTCATCAGCGATGTGGCCTTCGAGGTACATCACGAAGCAATAGTCGCCAAGGCCGCCATCTTTTGTTGGACGTGACAACAAGTTGGTGATGTTGACGCGCCGCGCTGCGAACTCTTGCAAAATCGAAATCAAACTGCCAGGTTCGTCGGCACGTTGAAAAACCACGATTCCCGTAATGTCGTTTCCGGTCGGCGCCGGAAGTCCAGACTTACCGACAACAACGAAACGTGTTTGGTTACCAGCATGATCGGCAATGTCGGTCGCCAAAATATTCAGTCCATACAACGTCGCTGCATTTCGCGGGGCAATTGCTGCGACACCAGCCTCACCATGACTGGCAACAGTCTTGGCGGCATCTGCCGTGCTATTTGCCGCGTGAACTTCGGCATGACCAACGTTTTCGCGCAAGTAACGATGGCACTGTGCAGTCGCAACCGGGATCGATAGCACTGTCGTGACATCAGCGAGCGAAGTTCCTGGCATCGCCATGAGGCAATGCTCAATATCAAGAACGACTTCGCGCTGAATCAACAAGTTGTAATCGAATGACAGTGCATCTTGAGTGAAGTTGACCGTGCCTTCGATCGAGTTTTCAATTGGCACAACGCCGTAATCAACATCGCCAGAGGCGACAGCATCTAGTACGTCGGGCACCGAACGAAAAACCACTAGTTCGCCAGCGTCGAGATCGGGTTGTGAACGCACGGCTTGTTCGGTGAAGGTTCCGAAAGGTCCCAAAAACCCCACCCGCATAGAGCGGGCAGTTGGTTGCTGAGAATTAGTGGAAGTGTTCACAGTCGCCAAGGCTAGAGGCATGAGCGCCAAGTGGCAGGATGATTATGTGGATGTCGAGACCCTGCGCCAATTGATTGAGGGCGTTTCTTCAGGATCCATCGCGCCCGACGATGCCGTTGAGCGTTTGAAGCGCCTCCCATTTAGCGATGTCGGCGACACGCTGGTCGATCATCACCGCCACCTACGCCAGGGGGCGCCCGAGGCTGTCTACGGCCCAGGCAAAAGCCCCGATCAGTGCGTCTTAATCGTGCGTGAACTTCTTGACCACGGAACTGGGCCCGTGCTCGTGACGCGTACAACGGCCGATCAACAACAAGCTCTTGAGGCAGCCTTCGGAGCAG
>JBIIMF010000104.1:0-4246 GCA_044338135.1 Ilumatobacteraceae bacterium
GGTGGCGTTGCCGCGAGTAGCGCTGGGGCTGCGTCATACAACGTGGTCTTTGTCATCATTGCGGGTGCCGTCGGAGCATTCATTGGCGACAACCTGAGTTACCAGATTGGCCGACGAGCAAGTGGCCTGGTCGAACGACGTGCCGCCAAAAAAGAATCAACGGCCAAGAAACTCAAATGGGCAGCCGACCAAATTGAAGAACGCGGTGGGCTATTGCTCATCACGGCCCGATTTATCCCTGGGGGTCGGACCATCCTCACCCTTTCATCGGGCCTCACCAAACAGTCGCAGAGTTGGTTCATGGGATGGGTCGGCGTCGCCACCATCATCTGGGCGTCATACGCCGCCATCTTGGGTTATGCCTTTGGATCTCAATTCGAAGACGACCACACCAAGGCGTTCCTTTTGGCTTTTGGTGCGGCATTAGCAGTCACACTCTTGATCGAGGTTGTGCGCTATGGCAAGAAGAAGTTGACCGCCAAAGCCACCCAAGAAACCGCGGTCTAACACCCTGATCTGAGAACGGCGGGCGTAATCTGACTAGGTCATGATTGCTGTCATCCCCGTCCGTGATGGAGTCGCTCCGGCAGGAGCCGACGAGGCCATTTGTGAGGCCTCTGGTCAGGCTCTCCTCATCGGTTCGCGCACAGCGCAGGCACTTGAAAACCTCGGCCAGGTCGCTCACCAAGTGTGGCTGGTTGAAGCAACCATCGACGCGGCACAAGTCATCTCTGCTGTGAACCACATCGGCCGTTCGCACGAATCGCTAATCCTTCCCGCGAGCCCTGACGGACGCGACCTCGCCCCTCACCTTGCACATGCACTCGGACGAAACTTGTACGCCGGTGCCATCTCGATTTCAGACAACAAAGTCAGCGTGTCGCGTCACGGCGGGCTATCAATCGCCGACTTCTCCCCCGATGCGTCATTCATCGCGACATTGCAGATTGGAATTCGTGGAGTCGACACCATCTCAGCAACACCCACCATCACTTCGGTTGATATTGCAACGATCACAAATACTGCTCAGACGTCAGTCATCTCACTCGCGGTTCTGCCACCAGATGCATCCACCATGGATCTTTCTGAGGCTCCACGAATCATTGGTGGCGGTGCTGGTCTCGAAAGTGGCGAACGATTTGCGCAACTGCAAAATGTGGCAACAGCCCTCGACGCCTCAATGGGAGTGACGCGAGTTATCACCGACCGCGGATGGGCCGATCACGAACGCCAGATCGGAACCACCGGAGTTGTCGTCGACCCCGATTTGTATATCGCCTTTGGTGTCAGCGGCGCAGTTCAGCACACCAGCGGACTCGGACAACCAGAACACATCATCAGCGTGAATACCGACGCGCACTGCCCCATGATGCAAATGGCCGATATCGCGATTGTTGCCGATGCAAATGCTGTGCTTGAAGAACTTGCTCAACTCGTTGCAGGAACAACGCAAGTAGGTGCCGCATGACTGATACTGACGTCATTGTCGTTGGGGCAGGTCCGGCAGGTTCGTGCGCAGCAATCGCTGCCGCCAAAGCCGGTAAGCGCGTTGTATTGATTGAACGTGGGCCTTTTCCGGGTTCGAAGAATATGTACGGCGGAGTGATTTACCCGCGCATTCTTGATGAGCTCATCCCGAACTGGTTTGAGCATGCACCAATTCAACGCTGGGTTGTCCGTCGCTCGACAATGTTGCTCTCTGACACCGGAGCACTCAACATTGACTATCGCAGCAATGCGTGGGGCCAAGCGCCTTACAACGGTGCAACTGCTTATCGGCCCGACTTTGACAACTGGCTTGCCCAACAAGCAGTCGCCGCTGGAGCAGAACTCATTTGTTCAACAACCGTGACCGGTTTGTTACGCGATGCACAGGGGCGCATCAACGGAATCACCACAGATCGTCCCGACGGAGACCTCACTGCCTCGGTTGTTATTGCTTGTGATGGCGTCAACAGCTTCATTGCCAAAGATGCTGGTCTCTACGCATCGGTCGATGCCAGCAACTACACACTGGGCGTGAAAGAAACCTTGTCTCTTCCTAAGAGCGTCATTGACGAGCGTTTCGGAGTTCGCGACAATCAAGGTGTTGACATTGAAATTCTTGGTGGCACTTCTGGAGTAAACGGTGGAGGGTTTATCTACACAAACCTCGACACCATTGCGCTCGGCGTTGTGTTGAAACTGCCAAAGCTGTCAGCACAAAAGAAGCGTCCCGAAGAAATCATCGCTGAGTTAAAGCGTCATCCAGCCATTGCGCCGCTCATTGAAGGCGCTGAAGTCATTGAATATTCGGCTCACGTCATTCCCGAAGCCGGACTCGACATGATGCCCAAGATGGCGGCCGATGGACTACTGGTCGCTGGTGATGCAGCAGCACTGTGTCTGGCTGCTGGCATTTGGCTTGAAGGAGTCAACTTTGCCATGGCCAGCGGAATGTATGCGGGCCAATCAGCGGCTCAGGCAATTACTGCGGGCGATACAACAGCCTCGGGCTTACGGTCGTACACCAAAAAACTTAACGAGACTTTTGTTCTTAAAGATCACAAAAAGTTACGCAAGATTCCGCATCTTGTTTTATCCGATCGCGTGCAACACAAATATCCAAATTTCGTGACTGGAATTGTTGAGCGGATGTTCCGTGTTGAAAATCCAAATCCGAAACCAGGCGTGCGCCGTATCTTGCGCGAAGAACGCAAGAAGGCCGGAATCTCTTTGATTGATCTTGTTCGTGATGCCCTCACTGGCCTGAAAGGATTTGGCTGATGTCTCTCGAATCGTTGCGTGCCGCTAACAACATTGAGCGTGATGCCACTTGGGCCGAAATGTCCTTTCAAGACCGCATTGACACCGCCGAGTTTCGTATTCACGAACGTGCGCATATCACCGTCAATGGCGATTCATGTCGTGGATGCACCACTCGCGAGTGCGTTGTGGCATGCCCAGCAAACCTTTTTGTTCCCACCAGCGACGGTGGCATTTTGTTTAACTACGAAAACTGCTTCGAATGCGGCACGTGTTATCTCGTCTGCAACAAAGAAGGCGCTATCACCTGGACCTACCCCGAAGGCGGCTACGGCATTGTCTTCCATCGCACCTGAGTGACGTCGCTATGACAATCGCTGTGTGTTTGAAATGGATCAATGCATCGGGCCAACCCGAAACAACTGATGCCGACGATCGCTATATGGGCATCTCGTATGCCGATCAAGCTGCGCTCGAATATGCGTTGCGCTGTGCTGAGCGCAATAACGAAGACGTCCTCGTTGTCACTGCTGGCCCCGAAGGTGCCGAGGTTGTTTTACGAGACGCGATTTCAAGGGGTGCTCAGCGATCTGCACGAATCAACATTGATCGTTTGAGTGACAGCTCAACCATTGCGCGTGCAATTGCGCAGGTAGTCGCAAATTGTTCGCAGATTTGGTGCGGCGACTATTCAGCCGATCGTGGTTCAGGCTCTGTTCCAGCATTCATCGCAGCCGAACTGTCAATTGATCAAGCCCTCGGTTTAGTCGAGATTGAAGTTCCGCCAGACGTACAACATCCCATCAAGGCATTACGTCGCCTCGATGGCGGTCGCCGTGAACAACTTGAAATTCTCGGCACTGCCGTTATCTCTGTTGAAGGATCAACCGCTCGCTTACGTCGTGCCTCACTGAAGGGTTCAATGTCAGCAAGCAAACACATCGTCGAAGTTGTTCCCGCAAACAATTCAGCGAACGATGCGCCACCAATGCGCCCATATCGGCCCCGAGCACGAGAGGTCGCCGCGCCTGTCGGATATTCTGCACTCGACCGCGTGAGACAGATCACCGACACATCATCTGCCAAGGGCCACGGCGAAACGGTTCACCTTGAACCGCGTGAGGCTGCCGAATTGATCGTGAACAAATTGCGCGAGTGGGGTTATCAATCATGACCCAATCAGACGAGGTGCGTCAGAGCCGCCCCGTCTTGGTTGTACCCATCGGTTCGTGGGAACAACATGGTCCGCATCTTCCGTTTGATACCGATACTCGGATCGCACTCGAACTCAGTCATCGACTCACCCAAGCACGTGCACAAACCTATTTGGCTCCCCCGCTACCCATCACTGCAAGCGGTGAACATTCAGGTTTCTCTGGAACATTGTCAATCGGCACTGAAACAACTACATCAATGTTGATTGAGATTGTCCGGTCTGCAACTTGGTGTCGGGGAGTCTTTTTCGTGAACGGCCACGGCGGAAACTCGCCAGCGATTCGTG
>JBIIMF010000020.1:0-19917 GCA_044338135.1 Ilumatobacteraceae bacterium
GCGGTATTGGCGTGTTGTTTTTGATACTACGCCCATTACACGTAATGATGAGTCGTTCTTTGGCAGCCATCACCGCGTCGAGTAGAACTCGGCGCTGTTCGGCACGAGCATCAGGGTCACCGACAAATTGCTGAGCATCGACCAAATCATCGCCCTCAGACTCGCCAAGCGAAAGTGACCCATCATCGACTCCTAGAACACAGATCACGCGGAAAGGAACGCTGCGTAACGGAATTGTTGACGATGCCGTCACTGCACCAGTTCGCAATGGTTGACGGCCAGGAGATGCTGTGAGTCGCTCGGTCAACACATCTGCAAATTCTGCAAAGGCAACCGGAATCGAAACTGACTCTTCGCCACCCATGCTGAAACGAACATGGTCGAGCGCTTCAAGTGCTGCTTCTAGTTCGGGATCAGTTGAACCTGCGAGCGAGATGAGTGCTTCTTGAACCATGTCACATGAACGCCCAACTGTTTGAGCAATGTGCGTTTGGACTTCGAGATTGCCAAGCACATCCAAAATCGCAATGAGTTGCGCAATCGCTGGAATATCAGAAACCTCAAAATCGGTCATGGGGACTACCCCACCAAGTTCAATGGCCGGCGCACTGTCGGGCAGCGTGGCCCCCAACAGCGTGCGTTCAATGGCCGCTTTCCAGGTATGAGCATTTTCTCGTGGCGCATTGAGACCAGCATGAACACGCTGTTGAGCATCAAGACCCCAACGCACTCGTGCCCGTTCGGCAATGCGATACCACAGCGCAATTGAATCGGTCGAAACATTGAACCGCTTGCGGACTAGCGAAGAAGTCGCGAGTCCCATCACGTCATCAACCGAGAAGCGACCCATTGTGACTGCGAGCAAGGTATTGAGCAAGTCGGCACCATCACTGACCTCACGCAACGATCGGTCGCCGACGACCAGCGGGATGGTGATTGTTCGACCCGACGCCACAGTGATCGGACGATCGAAAATGGCTTCAAGATATGGAGCCGCTGACTCAATATTGGGACACAAGATCACTACTTCATGGGGTTGTAGATCGACAAGCTCGTTAAACGCGTGCACGATCGCCGTATGTGCAACTTCAACTTGGCGAGATATGTGATGACAGCGATGAATCAATAGCGAATGATCGCTCGCATCAAGAGTGCCCGGAACAGCCGCGAGATCAACTGCCACGGTTTTCTGCAGGCGATGAAGAAGCGTGTCTGATTCGTTTTGGCCGACCTGAGCAAAGCTCGGTCGTTTACCTTGCGAAGCCAAGACCTTTTGCAATTCATACGAGCCGCGCGACCAAGACGCCACAAGTGAATCAACGCCTTCTGGAATATCAAAATTGTTCTCACGCAAAGGAACAACTCCACGAGTCAACGGCAGTGTTGCAAGTTCATTGCTCCAGTGGCGCTCAAGTCCTGGTGACGGATGCACGAGGAACACTCGTACATCACTCACTGTTCCTAACGCCTCAAGTACTCGCAGGTTCTGTAACGACATCGATTGCAAACCGACAACGAGCAAGCGACTCGGAACACCCTCAATCTTTGTGCCACTTGCAATGCTGTCCATGAGTTGCGCAGTCACCATCGGCCAGCTCGGTTGATCAATGACCCTGCGTAACTCACTCCACAACTCGAACTGTGGCATTTGTTCGGGTGATAAAGCCCGCATGACATACTCATTGTCAAGCACTTCGGTTGATGATTCAGCAGTCAAGATGGGCGAACCATTTTCCCAGGCCACGATCATGCCCGGACGTCGTACTGCATAACGGTCGAAGCGGTCGGCCATGCGACGAGCAGCACGCAACGGTCCACCGCAACGCTCGATGAGCTCTTGGTAATACACATGCTCGGGATTGGCAGAAAAGATTGTAAGGAGTCGTGCTGTCATACGATCTATCGACCAAGGATCATCAGACATCACTCGATCGGGGGCGATGAAGCGATTCAGCATCCCGACATAGCCAACTTCGATATTGGCTACCACTCCGTCTGAAAAACCGGGGCGCGCTCCGAAACGACGGGCCAACTCGGGCATCAACCAAGCCTTCACACCGGCAGTTGGAACAATTACGTATTCGCGCTGAAACAAATCAGCGCCTTCAATACTTGTTTGCAAAAAATCGGCGACGGGGTCAATCGCTGTAGCCAAGTTAGGCACATACTGAATATTCAGTCCCATAGGTCTCCGATCGGTCGTGTGTGATGATGCAGTGCCCTTCAAAGCAGCGCAACATGAAACAAACGACTCAACCCACAGTAATTGTGCGGTGACGGAAAGAAATCCCGATTCTTAGAAGTAAATAATCTTTTCGGCGCGAGCTTCGGCCTCGTCGAGATCGTCGGTATAGGCGCCAGTCGACAGATACTTCCAACCACCGTCGCACACGATGAACACGATCGTGCCTTCTTCAATTTCGCTAGCCACCTTGGCAGCGCCAGCGAGAGCTGCACCCGCTGAAATGCCGGAGAAAATGCCGCACTCACGTACGAGGCGACGGGTCCACTCAATTGACTCGCGAGGTCGAACAACACGCTTGCGATCAAGAATGTCAAAGCCATGCCAGTTATCAAACAACGGCGGAACGTAGCCCTCATCAAGGTTGCGTAATCCTTCAACGCTTTCACCAAGTGGTGGCTCAACTGCGATGATCTTGACACCGGGCTTATTTTCTTTAAGGAAACGACCCGTTCCCATCAGAGTTCCGCTTGTTCCGAGACCAGCAACAAAGTGAGTGATTTCGGGGCAATCGCGCAAAATTTCAGGACCAGTGCCTTCGTAGTGAGCACGAGCGTTGGCATCATTGGCGTACTGATACAAGAAGCACCAGTCGGGATTTTGCTTCGCCATTTCAATTGCTCGAGCAACCGCACCATTCGATCCCTCTTCGCCTGGAGTCAAAATAACTTCGGCTCCGAAAATGTCAAGCATTTGTCGACGCTCAATCGAAACGCTGGTCGGCATCAGAATCTTGATCGGATAACCCTTGATCTGCGCAATGGCAGCTAAAGCAATTCCGGTATTGCCCGACGACGGCTCAACAATTGTTTGACCTGGCATCAAACGCCCATGCTTTTCGGCGTCTTCGACCATGGCCTTGGCGATGCGATCTTTCACCGAACCAAATGGGTTCTGGTTTTCAAGTTTGGCGATAATTCGAACATTGGGATTGGGCGACAAACGACTCACATCGACGAGCGGGGTGTTGCCAATCAGGTCGAGAACACTTTCGTACGGAATCATTGTCACCTCCAACCAGTTCGCCGTAGGGTCAATTCCCTACTAAGCCACTCAGGATTGTAATGAATTACCCACGAAATGAGAACACAAGGTCGGATTAGACCCGAGTTTCGAGTGTGACTTCGGTGATTCCCCCTGCTTGGATGCGGTACGTCCGCATTTCAGGCTTTTCACGCTTGAGGGTCACGATCAGGTAGTGCCACTCGGGATCGGGAGCCGCCGCCACGTCGGTCGGGCTCGGATACGCCTCGGTATGAGTATGACTATGCATGACTCCCCTGATTTCGAGGCCAGCATCTTCGGCGGTGCGCTCGGCCCGCAAGTGGTCCTTGGGGTCAATCGTGTAGATGCGAGCCGATTGATCAATATTGCGACACGGGAAGAAACGAGTGATCACATTTGACCCAGGTGCACCGGCCATGAGACCACACGCCTCGAGGGGATATTCGACCAAAGCCAAAGCCGCCATGGCGTCGTAGACCTCGGGAGTCACGTGAAGTTCTTCGCGGCTTGCGTTCACAATGAACACTGTATCGGCGAACATGTATCGCCTTCTCGCCCATGCCGTAACCTGACACCGACATGTCAGCCACCGACACCAAACTCATCGCCAGCAACCGCAAGGCGCGTCACGACTACACCATTTTGGATGTTGTCGAAGCCGGCATCATGCTGCAAGGTAGCGAGGTCAAGAGTTTGCGTGAGGGTCACGTGCAAATTGTCGATACTTACGCCCGATTCAACAATGGTGAAGTGTGGCTTGAGGGAATGCATATTTCGCCGTATCAATTCGCCCATGGCGTTGGCGCACATGACCCCAATCGACCCCGCAAATTGCTATTGAATCGCAGCGAAATTTCGCGATTGTCGGCCCGCGTTGGCCAAGAACGTTTGGCGCTGATTCCCTTGAGTTTGTACTTCAAAGATGGTCGCGCCAAGGTTGAACTTGCGCTCGCTCAAGGTCGCACCAAAGGCGACAAGCGTCAGGCATTGGCTAAGAAAGATGCCCAGCGCGATATCGATCGCGAAATGGGACGTCAACGCAAAGGCAACATCTAGGGATTCACCTTGGTTTTTCTGGTGGCAGAAATAAGGGCTTTTTCGTTAGTTTTCGCCACCAGAAAACCCAAGGGTGGGGTTCAACTCCCCCAGTTCCACTACCTAAGAATTAAGCGGGATGTGCAGCGCGATATTTGCGCCAACCCTGAATTCCGGTTGCGGTGAACGCAATCATCACGATTGGAATAACGATCAGCATCATCACACGGAACAACTCGGGCGCCGTACTGTCGCCCGCATCCATCACCAAGTAGGCAACGTATGCGACATAGAACGCAGCCAGCAACATTCCTTCCCAACGCTTAATTGCGAAGCCATTCCAACAGATCGGTATCAGAACCAATGTGGCGGCCAACATCACGGGATAATCAAGTCGGATAAGTTCGCGATCAACAGGAAGCCCTGATGACGAAAGCGTCGCGGATGCACCCAATACTGCAAGCAAGTTGAAGAGGTTCGAGCCAACTACGTTGCCGACCGCAATGTCGCGTTGACCTCGATAGGCAGCCATCACCGATGTTGCTAGTTCGGGAAGCGAGGTTCCCGCGGCAACCACGGTCAAGCCGATGACCAAGTCACTCACACCAAATGCCTCGGCAATGGTTGTTGCTGAACTGACCAAGAAGCGTGACCCGAGAATCAGGAGAGCTAATCCAACAACTACAAGCCCGATCTGGAAATACAAGGGTCGAGTAACCGTTTCACCTTCTACCTGCTGCACAGCTTCTTCGTATTCGGCGGTGACCTTGGCCGACTCTGCTTTACGCGCATCTTGCAGCAACCACCATGTGTACACCAGCAAACCGACGAACAGAAACCCGCCTTCGATGCGACCAACCAATTCGTTCCATACCAACCCGTAGATGACCACCGAGATGGCCAAAAGAATGGGAATGTCGCGCTTAATGATGCGTTGCTCAATTGTCAGCGACCCAATCACTGCCGACAAACCAAGGACGAACAAAATATTAAAGGTGTTACTACCCACGACATTGCCGATTGCAACATCCGAGTTACCCGTCAACGCACCTTGCACCGACACCGCAAACTCAGGAGCACTTGTACCAAAGGCCACGACAGTCAGACCAATGACGATCGGCGCAATCCCAAAACGGGTCGCAATTGAAGAGGCGCCCCGCACCAACAATTCGGCGCCCAAGGTCAGGAACACCAATCCAACTGCTAGTGCAATAACAGTTTGAAAATCCATGGCTCTAACCTACATTCAGCGACTGCTCGCCCCAGCATTTGCGCACCATCGTGCACCCACGATCGCAATCGACCACGAAAAACGCAAATGCAAGATCTGAGAATGATCACCCACCCCTCCCTGTAGGGTGATGAGTGCATTGACGTTATTGGGGCTGACAGGTTTCGACATGAGTTCCGGTGGCCGAGCGTGCGACCCGATTTGCTCAGAATCGTTAAACGGGGCAAAAACAGAATTGCCAACCAGCAGTTCGCTCTTGCCGCCTGATTCTCAGGTTGTAAAGAGACATCGTGACCAGAAATGGCGCACGGGGCCGATCCACCGCAGCCCGGCAACAGAAGCGGGGGATGACAGCTAGAAAGAACGCTGACCGCGAGAAAGTTCGCTGACCGCACGCAAAGACGTGCCGTGGTTTTCTAGCAATAGGAAACATCCGACCCGTCGGTGAGATTGCGTCAGTCTCGAAATCGGGAATGGTCGTATCACGAACGCTCATCGCCTGATGGACGGGGGTTCGATTCCCCCCAGCTCCACCAATGACATGCGCGCTTTATAGTTCACCCGCCAGTAACGACCGAATCATTGACAATATGATGTCGATCCATTCTTCTTCATTGAAACGATCGGCATCAACGTCGATGACGTAGCGACCCGCGACAACGGACAACCACCATGCCGCGATGTCGCGAGGGTCTCGTCGCGGTGAGATGAGACCCTCTCTACGAGCGCGAGTCATAAAGTCACCGAATGAGGCGACGAACTGACGATTAGCTTCAGTGATGGCATCGTTCAGTTGTGGCCGCCCAACTGTGGCGCCAAGGATCTCGGCCCGCATGCGACGTCGACGACGACCTTCTGGAGATGTGAAGTCTGTCAACGCAACCGACACTCGATCGAGAAAGACTTCCTGGCTCTCGGAGTCCTGGAACACGGTCAGGGCAATGAGTGCATCGTCGAACGACCGCCGATAACGCTCACCCTGGGCCTGCACAAGGAGATCTTCCCGATCGGCAAAGTGGTGGTAGAGCACAGGCTTGGAGAAGCCCGCCGCTTCGACCACTCGGTCGACCCGTACGCCGGCCTCGCCTTCGGTCTCAATGATGGAAATCGCTGCTTCCAGGATTCTCTCCCGATTACCTCTCCCATCAACCATCGATCCCCACCCTATAAGACTCAATACGGCCCACTTCGTGAATTTATGAGGGGCGTCTCCCGACTTGACTCACAGTAAAGAAATTAATAACTTAAGGTCAATTACGCAACTCTTAGGCACAGAGGAGAGTCATCATGCCCCTTAGTACTTCACCTACTCACGGTCGCCGATTGTCGGCCTTTTTTGCCGTGATCGTCACATTTTTGACGATCTACTCAGTCAGCAGTGCGGTGGCCACAACGGTCGGCACCGTCATCGACTATGAACAGACCGCCAGCGCGGTCATTCCCGCTAGTTCCTTCGGCGGTACTGCCGGCGGAGACGGCTGGGCGCTCGCCTTCACTGATGCCAATGTCTACAACATCTTCCACCATGACCTCTTGAAGATCGCATGTCGCTCAAAGACAACAGGAGTTGCCTGCAGCGGTAACGGCTACTCAAATGCTGGCACCAAATCGGTCTCGGACGGATCCAACCAGTTTTACGTAGCCATGGGCCCGCCAGTCCACATCGACAAGATCGCGAACCGCCTGTACACGATTGCCGTCAGGGCAACAGCAGGAGGCGCTACCGGCACATCCGGAGTAGTTGAGATCGATCTCGCCAGCACCTCTGCCAATCCGTTTCTCGCTTTCTACCCCCTCTCAGGAAGTGGCGAAGGTGGGTACTACCTCGCTAACGGCAACTCGTCGACTTCCACGCTCAGCAACGTCACGAAGATCGGCACTAAGTGGTACGTCTACAACTACAAGTCAGGCGTGGCTAACCCGTCGCTCCCCGACTCTCGCAACAAGTTGCTCTGTTTTGACCTCGCCACGAAGAGCGCGTGCAGTGGGCAGCCTTACAACGTAACGACCGGAGGCGGAGTGCAGGGGCGCTTGTGGGAACCACCGAGCATCGCAGCGATCGGCAATCGGATCTTCATCAACATCTACGGCACCGCTAATACCAACAGTCTCTCCGAAATCTCGTGCGTCGATGTGTCGTCAACACCCACCAACTGCACCGGATGGCCGATTGTGCCGAACACGCAGTTCACCCCCAACACCTTCACGGCTACTCCCGCATTTCCGCTCTTGAACACGACAGGCACCTTGATCGGCGTATGCTTCCCGGGTTCTACTGCCAATGCCTGCACCGACTTCGCCGGCCAGACGACCACCGTTACCCCGACCCTTCAGGGCCTCGTCAACCCTTTCAACGTTGACTGGGCCACGACACGCGGCGAGGCCTACGTTGACGGCACGCGAATCTTTGTGCCCAACGCGATCGACCAAGGCGGCACGTCCGAGGTGGAGTGCTACGACTTCGCCACCAACAACCTGTGCACTGGCTTCCCTAAGACGTTCAATGTCAACGAACTCCAATCCACCTACACCCTCCAAACCGATCCCGCCGACCCCAGCTGTCTTTGGGTGATGGGTCACGGGGGAACGAAACAGATCCAGAACTTCGACATGCAAACCGGTGGCTCCTGCGGAGTAAATGGATTCGTGTTGCCGATCAGCAACTTCCGTGAGAGCCCATCGCAATGTGCCGCGACGGCATGGAAACAATTCGCGCTCGTTAATCCCACGGCCGGCAACTTCACTTCGGGCACGGTTGAATTCGTTGATTCCAGAGGATCCGCCATCTCCGGGCTCGTCGCTCAGAATTTCGGCTCAGACGGCACCCTCGATCTCACGTCGCTGAACCTCCAGACATATCCCACCTTCGCCAGAATGCACGTCAGGCTCGTGGGCACCGCTTCAACTGCGATCAACGTGAAGATGACATGGGCTGCTGAGTGGCACTCCGAGTGCACTGCGAATGGCCAGACGGCCAACACCACGTCCCCAACCACGTCCCAACCGACCACGACCGTCGCTCCCGTCACTGTTCCGGGTTCTGGCACAGTGACGCTCCCTGCTACCGGGTCCGACGACTCGTCAACACTGGTACAGGGGTTGTTCGTGTTCGTAGCCGGCGCATTGGTGATCTCAATGAGCCGTCGCAGGCGGACGATGCAAGGATAAATCAGACCATTGACTTGTTGGAAAACCTTCCACAGGTAAAAACTTCAGCATCAACCCAACGAACCCGACACTGTTGCCACAAAGCAACAGTGTCGGGAATGGTCGTATCACGAACGCTCATCGCCTGATGGACGGGGGTTCGATTCCCCCCAGCTCCACCAAGGGGTGTTCGCGGGTTTTGCCGCCAACACTTGGTATGTTTCCGCAACTTTCGAACGGGCCATCATCGGCGTGAATACTGGTTAAGGAACGACCAGATTGCGCGGCTCGCATCAAAGTCCATGTACGGCTCGCCAACCAGGGCCGCCGATCCAGCCATCGCCGCTCGGTGGCCCATCCACGCGTGGCTCGCGCCGGCGACCGTCACTAACTCGATACGCGATCCCTCTTCGCACCCCGACCACACGAGGTTCCCGACATCCACGTTGGACGTCATCGTACGGTCGTTCGGATCGGCGATGCAGTCGAACTTCATCGACATCTCCCTCACCGCGTCCCGACCGGATCTGAACTCGACACCCGAGACGCCGGTTCCACGACCACCGTCGATCGGATGATTGGTGTCGGCCAGGCCGTGAATGTGTAGGACCGACACCGGCTCCATCGGCCGGCAGTCATCAATCCCGAGGCTGCCCGCCTGCACTCCGATCGCCACGATTCGATCCGATAATTCGCAGGCCAGTCGGTACGCCATGATCGCCCCATTGGAGTGTCCCGCCGCGAACACCCGGCTGACGTCGATGTCAAACCGCGCCGTCAAGAGATCCAGCAGGAAGCGAACGTATGCCACGTCGTCGACGTTTCGATCAGCGGCAGGACCACAGCAATATCCGCCATTCCATGTCTGCAGCCCAGGACGTTCGGGGATCGCTCGAATCCCATCGGGGTACACCACCATGAAGCCGTTCGCCTCGGCGAGTTCGTCGAAACCGGAGTTCGCCGCGAACTGTTCCGAAGATCCCAACCCACCGTGAAGTGCCACGAGTAGCGGAACGTTTTCGCTCTCTACTGCGACCCCCGACGGAACATAGAGCCGAAAATGGCGTCGCCGGCCATCGGGTGTTGTCACCCACTCGTCTGTGACCGATCCGACGGCTGCCATCGCCGGGTTTGCGTTGATGTACGGGTCATATTCTGAGGACGGCATCGTCGTTGAAGAGGACGATGCCGATGAGGTCGCCGAAAAGTCCGAAGGCGCGAGCGTTGTCGACGTTGAGCCGATAGCTGCCGACGAATCATCGCTCGGTCCGGCGGATGTCGAGCAGCTCGACATGGCTCCAAGCAAACACAGGGACAGGGCAACGACGAGCCGTGGTTTTCTAGCAATCGGAAACATCCGACCCGTCGGCGAGATTGCGTCAGTCTCGAAATCGGGAATGGTCGTATCACGAACGCTCATCGCAACAGTCTGTCCTACACCAACCCGATCGCCGCAGCAGAGGCGGCGGCCAACGCGGACATCGCGGTCATCATCGTCGGCTACACCGCAGCCGACGAAGGCGAGTACGTCCCCAGCCTCAACGCGCTGCCACCTGAATTGGCGGCACTGTTTCCCCCCATGCCCGAAGGTTTCGTTCTCTTCGAAAAATCTCACGCCAAGGAACGCCGCACAGAGACGGCGAGCGCTGGACCGAGCGGCGACGGCGTCGGCGGTGACCGGGCGTCCTTGTGCCTGCGGCCCATCGATGAGCAGATCATCACGGCAGTGGCAGCAGCCAATTCGCGCACGGTGCTGGCCATCGTCGCTGCAGGTGCAGTGATCACCGAGACCTGGCGTACCCAAGTGCCGGCGACCCTGATCATGTGGTACGCCGGGATGGAAGGCGGTCACGCCCTGACCGACGTGCTCACCGGCAGCCAGAACCCGTCGGGGCGGCTGCCGTTCTCCATCCCGACATCGGACGAACACCTCCCGTTCTTTGATCGCGATGCGACCTCGATCACCTACGACCGTTTCCACGGCCAACGCCTCCTTGACCGCCTCGGGGTCGAGGCGGCATATCCCCACGGCTTCGGGCTTTCCTACACGACCTTCTCGATCGTTGATGCCGTGGTCATCGACCGGGGCGAACACGGCCCACAGGTGCGCGTGGCCGTGCACAACAACGGCGACGTCGACGGCCGCCACGTTGTCCAGATCTACGGTCGCCGAAGCACCGGAAACTACGCCAATGAGCTGTTGCTCGCCGGTTTCGCCGTCGCCGCAGTTCCGGCCGACACCACCGTCGAGATCACTGTCGACATCTCGATGCTGGCGCTCGCCGAGTGGGACCCGACCACCCGCCAGCGCGTCCAGCCAAACCTCCGCGACGTCACGCTGGAGGTCAGTTCGTTCGCACATGACCCGTCGGCAATCCTTGTCGAGATGGTGGCCTCCTGAATCGACCGGGGTTTTGCATCCTGCCTTCGAAGGTCCTGAGAGGATGACGAGATAGCAGAACGCGTGGAAGGACGGCGCAATCTGGTGGCGTCATGTGATCCCAGAAGCCCGCTCAACCCTTGTGAACATAGGAGCGGTGGAATGCTCCTATGTTCACCTACGGTTCACTACCACCAGCTGTCGTCCGCTCGGTACGACGGTTTGACTGAACCTCAATTTTAGGAATTCTCATGTTTGGAAGTTCGGCTTGGAGTGCCCCTCTTCGCTACTATTGGAATTTCTTGTATCCCTACAGCTTGGCCCCTTTGAGATTCAACCCCACAGATGGTGATTGCCCCAGGAACAAGATCGTCAACTCAAACAAATTTGGAGTACCCACATGGAAATGATTCCGTACCTAGCGGGAGGGTCCGCGATAGCGGCACTTCTTCTCGCAGTCTTCTTCTATAAGAATGTTGCATCAGCCTCACCAGGCGATGACCGCATGATCTTTTTGATGACCGAGATTCAAAAGGGCGCCCGCGCATTCCTCAAAAAGGAATACACCTGGGTGGCGTTCTTCGTTGGTGCCTTAGCCATCGTTCTCGCCATCGTCATTACCCCTCTTGCCTCGGTGACCTACATTTTGGGTGCACTGTTGTCGGCTGGTGCGGGCTATGTCGGCATGACCGTTGCAACCATGGCCAACGCTCGTACTGCCGAGGCAGCCAAGCAAGGTCCTGGCAAAGCGCTTCCTATCGCATTTCGTGGTGGCGCAGTCATGGGTTTCACCGTTGCGGGCCTCGCCTTGCTGGGTCTTGTCTCGGTCTATCTGGTCTTTGTGACATGGATGGAAGTAGATGACGCCTTCGAAATTGTGACCGCATTTGGTTTGGGTGCCTCGTCTATTGCGCTCTTTTCACGAGTGGGTGGCGGTATCTATACCAAAGCAGCAGACGTAGGTGCAGACCTCGTGGGCAAAGTAGAAGCCGGCATCCCCGAAGATGACCCACGCAACCCCGCAACAATCGCCGACAACGTAGGCGACAACGTGGGTGACGTTGCTGGAATGGGTGCGGACTTGTTCGAGTCCTACGCTGGCGCAATCATTGCGCCGATTTCACTTGTTGCTTTTGCCATGGGTCTTTCAGCAGACAAGGCCGGCGCAACTGAACTGGTGCAAAACGGCGGATACTCCACCATTGCATTGCTGATGTTCCCGCTTGCAATCGCTTTTGTGGGCATGGTGGCTTCCATCATTGGCTCATTCTTCGTACGTGGCGGCGACTCCACCGATTCACACGCCTTGAGCAGGGCACTTCATATGGGCACCAATGTGGCCATGGCAATTACCGCTGTTGCAACAGTTGCTTTGTCCTACTGGCTGTTTGGCGACAGCGATAAGCCATGGGGTATGGCCGTTGCTGTTGTCGGCGGACTTCTCGTCGGCTGGGCACTGGGCAAAACTGCCGAGTTCTACACCTCAGATCAATTCTCCACTGTGAAAAAGATTGCTCGGCAATCAGAGACCGGTCCGGCGACAACTGTGCTCGCCGGTATTTCTTCTGGTATGGCGTCGGTCGCCTCATCTGTGGCTTTGATTCTTGTTGGTGTCGGCCTTGCCTATTGGGGTGGCGAACAAGCACTTGGCGACGTCGCCGGAGGCGTTCCTGGCGGCATCTACGGCATTGCCTTGGCAGCAGTTGGCATGTTGGCAACCACCGGTGTTGTTGTCTCTGTTGATGCTTACGGTCCCATTTCAGACAATGCCGGCGGTATTGCTGAGATGGCCCACCTTGATCCAAGCGTGCGTAAAGTCACCGATGCACTTGACTCATTGGGCAACACCACTGCAGCGATCGCAAAAGGTTTCGCCGTAGGTTCAGCTGCTCTCACTGCTCTTGCTTTGTTCAAAAGTTTTGAATACGCAGTGCTCGATGCAACGGAAGGCAAGACTGCACTCAATCTCAATGTCGGCGATGTTGAAGTCTTCGTCGGATTGTTTATTGGTGCGGGACTTCCATTCTTGTTTGCAGCGCTTACCATCGATGCAGTCGGTCGTGCAGCCAACAAGATGATCGAAGAAGTGCGTCGTCAGTTCCGGGAGATTCCAGGTTTGCGTGAAGGCAAAGAAGGAGTCATCCCCGACTCTGCACGTTGCGTTGCAATTTCTACCGAAGCATCGCTGCGCGAAATGATTATCCCTGGTTCATTAGCTGTCGTTGTACCCCTTGTGGTGGGCTTCGTGAGCGTTGACGCACTTGGTGGCTTGCTCGCTGGTGCTCTCGTGACAGGCTTTGCACTTGCCATCTTCATGTCAAATGCCGGTGGAGCATGGGACAACGCCAAGAAGTACATCGAAGCCGGTGCACATGGCGGCAAGGGTTCTGATCCACACAAAGCCGCTGTTGTAGGCGACACCGTGGGCGACCCTTTCAAGGACACCTCTGGACCTGCGATGAACATCTTGATCAAGGTGATGACCATCGTGGCCTTGGTGTTTGCTTCAGCGTTCGTCTAATCAAATACCTGCAATCTCCTAAAGAACTACAAAGGGCCTGGGCAGAAATGCTCAGGCCCTTTTTGTTTCTAACTTGAACGTCACCCTCGACGAATACGGCGGGGCAACAGCCACCGATGGAGCATCCCTCCGAACGCTCATCGCCTGATGGACGGGGGTTCGATTCCCCCCAGCTCCACCCAAGGTTCAATCCTAAGAACGCCTCAAACGGAAAATAAGACAAGTGATGCTTTTTACAAGCATGCGTCAGATCGGTGAACAGATCATCTGCCTGCACATTGGCTCAACTTCTTTCACCACCTCAGTGTTGGAACCTTGTTGAGGTAAGCGCAAAATGAGAAACTCCTTCAAGAAGTTTCCTGGAGAATTCTCAATTGACGACGGCTTGTCTTGAGGCAGATTACGAAAACTGATGCTGTCACCGACGACAAAAGACTAGTTTTCTCTTGATACAGAAAGCTTGGGAGCCACCCTAAAAAGACCAGCAATTCGCAAGAAAATTTGTGCCGCCGAGCACTAATCAAGGCTTTGGTCGAAACTTACTTTGGTAACTGAATCTCGACTGCCATCTTGATGACGTCAGGCCCACGTTTGTTTGCGTCTTGGGATCATTAAATTTTCCACCCTCTCGGAAAACTTGAAGTCGGTCGCTCATAGTTGACAACAGTCCGGCCAAACCTCTTGGAAACTTCACCGCAACCAAAACCAAACCGAGGCCTGTTAACAAGTATTGATTGGTCGACGAGCCACCGCCGAGGACCGCTACTATAAAAAGCCCTGAGGGGGCCAGTAACCCGCCGATTACGGCCCCCGAGATTGACCCGATGCCCCCCAAGTAACACAGAGCCAAGAGCTCTAAACCTCTCTGGGCGTCCAACCCGCCACCATTGAAGGTCACTGACTTGTAGGCAAACATCACTCCTGCAACCCCGGCTAAACCCGATGCGACTGCTGCCCCGAGTATTTTCGTCCTCGGCACGCTAATGCCGGCAGCCGCTGCCGCTCTCTCGTTAGAACGTACCGCCAAAAAACGGCGACCCAGTCCACCGCTACCCATCAATGCCACGAACGCAGCGCAGACAACTGTGCCCGCCAAAACGATAAAACCAAAACGCCGATCAGGAAACTGTCCCTCTCCAAATATGCCTATCTCCCAACCAAAAAGTTGAGGTCGCTCAACCCGTGCAAGCCCTCCAACTCCGACAAAGGTCGGACTCCTAAACAAAACATCGTCAAAGACAACTGCAATTGAGAATGAGACAATCGCAAATTGCACTCCCCTTACTCGTAAGGCAGGCACGCTCACTAGCGTGCCCAACACAATCGTCACCAAAATTGCAAGTAGGGGTCCAAAGGGAAATGGAACTAGGGAGTCAAAACGCGACAACATGAAAGCGCTGAAGCCTGCAAACGATAATTGAGCGAGCGAAACCTGACCGACGTACCCAGTGAGAACAACAATCGACAACAATAGCGTTGTGACAAAAAGACTCTGAATGGTTGCAAATCTGATTGTTGCATCGTCAGAACTCAACACGAGAATTGCCAGAAAGATCATCAGAGCCCACGAGAGAGTTTTCGGTCGTCCCAACACGACCCGCACCTGAGCCCGCTCAATGAGAGCAGCTCTGTTTGGCAAAGTGCGACCAACTACGATGAGAGCGCCAATGATCACAACAAAGGGGACTAAGGAACTAAAACCACCAAGAAGAAAAGTAGGCACTTGCCGACGTGACACAATATGCACCGCCACCGCTTCAAAACTTCCAATAGCAACTGCTGTTCCTATACCCACGGCAACTGATCTCAATCGCCCTGCCAGAGCCGCCCCTAGAGCAGGGACCACAAAAAGGCTGAAACTAAAAGGACTGACACCCCCGAGTGAAGAGCCAAGAATTCCAATAGCCGAAGCCACCGACGACGCAAACACCCAATTATATAAACCGAGTCGGGACGGTTCTAGACCGAGGAGGATAGCACCTTTCTCGTTCAAAAAGGCTGCTCGAGTTGCCAGACCAAAGCGGGTTAGTCGATAAGCCGCCGCCACCAACAAAGTTAAAAGAAACACTGCGGCCAATATCCATAAACGGTCAAGAGGAAATGGTCGGCCAAACAACTCAATCACGCGGTCGGGTAATACTTTTTTGCTGCGGACAGTGACATTGCCAAAAGTTTTTACTGCAACACCCTGAATAGCTAACGCCAAGCCAACAGTTGCCACCATCATCGTCACCGGCGGCGAACTCCGCAAAGGGCGTATGACCATAACGTAAATGACTGCCGCCAAGAGTGAACCGACTGACAGAGCAATCAAAAGTGCCGGCAAGAAAGAGATCTGACTTCCTAGAGAAAAGCGACTGGGAACAACAACGAGTGGTAAGACCAAATCCCCCGTGGAGCGCAGTTCCACAAAGACCAACGTCGGAAACATAGCCATGGCGCCTGTTGCAAAATTGACAACGCCACAACCGCGATAAGTGATTATTAAGCTAACGGCAAACGCCCCATACATTGCCCCGGTCCCTACACCGAGAAGAGCAAAGAAAATATAGGTCTCTATCATCCGACTACCGAGACTGGGTCATCCATGAAATGCTGAGTGGTTCGAAAATCAGTCAGTACTTTTTCTCGGCAACGAACAAAGTCTGGCAATCGGCGTTCATTGATCCGCCGAAGTTTCGCCCAAATAACTTGCCTCCAATAAGGCTCTGTCCGCAGATAACTCGGCCGCAGTGCCTTCCAAAACCACCGAGCCGTGGTTCAGAACGTATCCTCGATCGGCAACTTCCAAAGCGAGATGAACATGCTGCTCGACAATGAGAACTCCACAACCGGTTTCGTCTGCAACAGTACGAACGATCGGCAAAAGTCGCTCCACAATGATTGGAGCAAGTCCAAGACTCATTTCATCGACCAGCAAACACTTCGGCTCGGAAACAAGGGCCCGAGCAATCGCCAGCATTTGTTGTTCACCACCTGAAAGTAACCCCGCCTGGCGGCGACTCAGACGCCTCAAAACAGGTAGGAGATCCATGGCTCGTTCGTGAGCAGCCTTGCGGGAAGCCCGATCGCCTGTCAGTCCTAAACGAATGTTTTCGTCAACCGTCAAGTCGAAAAAAAGTGACCGGTCCTCGGCGACATGAGCCAGACCTCGTCTTGCAACCAAATGCGGCTTCAAACCGTCAACTTGCTCACCAAGAACATCAACACTTCCTTTGATCGGGGCAAGTAACCCTGAGATAGTGAGCAAGGTGGTGGTCTTACCTGCACCGTTCGGACCCAATAAAGCGACAACCTCTCCTCGGCCGACTGTCAGGTTTAAGTCGCGAACAACCGGGATTCCACCGTATCCAGCGTGCAAACCCTCAATCTTGATTAGTTGATCACTCACTGGTTCATCTCCGACTGTGCATCTGATCCACTTTCGCGACCGAGCAGTGCCGCGCCCTCGCGTGCTTGAGCCTCTCCCGCTGAGTCTCCGAGATAAGCGGCAATAACGGCCGGATTAGCGCGTACTTCAGATGGTGTTCCATGGGCAATAATGACCCCAAAGTCAAGAACATAAATGTAATCACAGACATTCATCACCAGGCCCATATCGTGGTCGATTAAGAACAGACTCATGTCTTGAGCAAGAAGACCCCGCAGGCGTTCACCAAGCAAATGACTCTCTGCGGTATCGAGACCAGCGGCAGGTTCGTCAAGTAAAATCAGCTTTGGCTTGGCCACTATTGAGCGAGCAACGCTGATCAATTTTCGTTGCCCATGGCTCAGGTCACTTGGCATGGCATCAGCGAACGACTCTATTTGCAACATCTCGAGGGCCCAATGGACTTGACTGTGATACTTGCGTTCATCACGACCCGGCCAAAGAACTTCAGTAACAACGGAATGCCACTTTGATCGTTGCGCCACCACCAACAAATTGTCTCGCACGGTTAAATCCTCAAATAACTCAAGGGACTGAAAAGTCCTGCTCAGTCCCAATGCAACTCGAACATTAGGAGCTTTATCGTTGAGGTTTACTCCATCAAAAACAACCTCGCCGCTACTTACGGGGGTGAAGCCGGTGATCGCATCAATAAAAGTTGTTTTACCTGCGCCATTGGGACCAATCAGTCCTACAAGTTGCCCAGGACGACACTCAAGGTCAATTGAATTGTTGGCGAAAAGACCGCCATACCTGACGCTCAGACCGCGTGCTTCAAGTAGTGCCATAACTCATCCAACCTCTGTTCGAATATTTTCCACATCTGAATCTGTATCCGACCCATGAGTTTTAGACGCGCGATTACTTAAAATCGGTTTGACGATACTGCGCAAGAAAAGCGCCAATACGGCGCCGACAATCGGCATCCACAACTTTGAATACGAATCAACCCGAATAGGCCAAACAACCCAACCCGCTGCGTAGCCAGCAATCGCAGTTACTCCGAATTGTTTGAACCAACCATTCCACTGAGCGCCCGCTTCAGCGAACGAGGGTACGAGTTTGTCTAGTGATCGCGCAAAAATCATTCCGAGAATCAAAAAGCCGACAACACTAATCAGAACCCACAAATAAACATTGTCCACAAATTGAGCCTGACGTAACCAAACTGCAAGACCGACACAACCTACAACCAGCACTAAACGAACCACAAAGGATTTTGAACCATGAAAGGCGTCCCTAATAGTCTGCATCCCTGGAATCGCACCCACAAGCCAGTTGCCCGCATGCCTGAAACTTTCGCCAAAGAAAATCGCCACTCCACCAGGGTTGGCGATGGCAGTAACGATGATTGCCAATCCACCGATCAGTGTAATGTATTTATCAATGTTGGTTCCTGCAAACATGTAATTTGAAAACGTCGGAAGCAGTGCCCCTGCGCTGAGCAACATCCCCGCAATGAGAGCCCCATTAATTGATGTAATGCCAGCCAAGTATGCAAACGCCAACACGGAAAGACCAAAACCGTAATTAAAGTTGGCCGAAGAAACTTCCACCTGCTTGAAGCCAAGCATGACCCCACCGATACCAGCAAGGCCAGAACTAACGGCAAAGGCGAGAAGTTTCGTCCGCGCTACATTAATTCCTCCGGCCGCAGCAGCCCTCTCATTGGCGCGAACCGCCAAAAATCTGCGCCCCACACCACCACGGCGAATGTTCGCCACGGCAATCGCGCACAGGGCCAAAACTATGCCGCCGAAAATTACGAAATTTGGATTCTCGTTTTGAGCGCGTGCGCTTCGAGCCCCAATGTCAACGCCGAAGAATGTTGGCGTTTTAATGTAGGCCGGAACTCCGGCGCGTAATTGAGTGATGTAGTCATTTTCAAAGTAGACGGACTGCATAGCTATTGCCGCAGCGATGGTCACAACAGCAAGCTGAACACCTCGAATACGCACTGCTGGTATTCCAATGATCACGCCAACAATGACTGCCATGATCACCCCTATCAGCCCTGCCACAGGCCATGGCAAACCAAAGCCAGTAACCGGAACTAAATTTGCGCCACGCCCAATGCCGTCAGCCATCATCCTTGCAGTGAAGAACGCCGCAATTCCAGCAAAAGTCATCTGAGCCAATGAGATTTGACCCGTGTAGCCAGTGATCACCACTATTGACAACATGATGATCGATAGCACAATACCGTTTTGCAAAGAATTCGCGAATTTCGTTCGGGTTCCAGAGTTCTCAAAAACAAATGCCAGTAGGACAAGGAAAGTAAGCCAAACGAAAGCATGCTCAAAAATTCGTTTTGGCTGGGGCGCGAGCGGCAGGCGTCGCTCGACGACTGAACCCCGGGACGGTAAAGATTTACCGCGCACAAACAACACCACGACGATCACGGCCAAAGGAAGCGTATTGCGGACTCCGCTTTGCAACCATCCCAAAGCCGGACCCGTAAACCAGTCAGAACGTTTGATATCGAGAAGAGTTTGAACTGCGCCTAATCCAAGTCCGCCCATCACTGCTATCGGTACAGACCGAAGCCCACCGATGAGAGCTGCAGCCAACGCTGGAACGATTAATGCAGTCAAGCCAACTGGAGTAATCGTTCCCTGAATTGGTCCAACAATGATGACCGCCAAAGTTGCAGTGACCGAAGCGATCACCCAGTTCACGGCCGCTAGGGTCTGCGGCGAATATCCGAGTAGAACAGCACCCTTTTCATTGCCTGCAGCTGCACGGGTAGCCAAACCAAATCTTGTAAATCGATAACCCGCCCAAATCACAAACCCGAGCAAAATTGCGAAAGCAACAACATAAATCGTGTTTCGCGGGAACGGTTTTCCTAAACCTAAAAAGTTCTCGACGACTTCAGTCGGCACAATACTTTTAGCCTGAGGGAATGATGTTCCGAAATTAACGA
>JBIIMF010000071.1:0-5975 GCA_044338135.1 Ilumatobacteraceae bacterium
GGGCGTTACACCGGAGAAATCATTGGTCCCTTCTGCTACGGAAGTGGAAAAGTAGTGGCAATTATGGAACTCGCACGCGATCTCGGATACGACTTGTCGCAGAGTTATTCATACAGCGATGCAGCAAGCGATCTTCCGATGCTTGAGTCAACGAAGTACTCATTCGCTGTCAATCCCGACGCTGAACTTGAAAAGATTGCTCGTGAACGTTCGTACCCCATCGTGCGTTTTTCGGGAATGCGAGTGCGATCACAATCACGCTTTCGATATTCGCCGCAGAAACTTTGGCTGGCGATTGGATTGTGTGTCAGCATCCTTGCCATTGGCCGCAAGGACACTCGCAAAGCCGCCCAAGCTTTATTGTCGCGGAGCTAAAGCAAGCTGGCGACTTTGCGCCACCAATACTCCTTGCGAATCCCACATCTCGCCGTCTTCTTCAAGTAACCCATTTTGTACAAAACGAGTTGAAAAAACGCATGCCACTGGGCCAGGCGCCGGGATTGCTCGAGTATGAACTGTCAATTCCACAGTTGGCACCCATGCAGTTGGCAAATCAAGATTGAACACCGACGGCGGAAAAGCATCACTTGCCAACAACAAGGCGCGCGTATCAATCGGACGATCGTCATTAAATGCGAACCATCCTCGAATCAAAGCCTGTCCAGTTTTCACACCTTCACGAAAGTGAACATCTCCCGGATGAATGCGAGTTCCGAGCCGTCCATGGATGTAGGCAAAGTTGTCCACGGCCGATTCGGCCATGCCAAGGCATTCAGGAAAAGGCAGTAAACCTCGAGGCGGAAACTCTGCGTGCTCGCCCATAGCCGATGGACCACCTGGGTCATTCGCTAAATCGCCAAGCGTCGCCAAGACGCGAATAATTTCTTTTTCGCCGGTTGCTGTTTGCAAATACAGTGACGCTGTCGCCGTCGCAAAGCGCCGTCCCGCCCGAACAGGAGTCACGACGATTCGAGCCTCACCCGCCGGACACGGTGCCAAGTAATGCGCAGTAACCGTGATGCAATCAGGTCGGCCTGTTGCATCTGAAAGAGCGTGCCCCACCAATGCCAGCAGATATCCCCCGTTGGCATTTCCCATGATGTCCCAACCAGGGTGCACCTTGGTCGAGTAAATGACCGACTCTTTAGAGTCGCCCGAACTTTCGCGATGAACTGCGGTGGCTTGATCGAATTCAAACATCAACTTCCCAATGCTCTTTCCCCAACAACATTGCCCAGATCTTCAATTGACATGAAAGTCACGCTAGTGAGGTCGTAGCCTCAAGAACGTGGTCTCACCCTCTGAACATTCGTCACACAGCTTCTACGCCACGACACCCATCTATTACGTCAACGCCAAACCACATCTTGGACATGCGTACACCACCATCATCGGCGACGCTGTTGCTCGTTGGCATCGACTCATCGGTGATCAAGTCCACTTCTTAACTGGCACCGACGAGCACGGTCTCAAGATTCAACAAGCCGCCGATGCTGCCGGCATGGCTCCGCAGGCATTCGCCGACTCCATCGCCCCTCTTTTTGCTGACGCATGGAAGAAACTCAACATCAGCAATGACGACTTCATTCGCACGACCGAACAACGCCACCGCGTCGGCGTGCAGAAGCTTTTGCAAGCGTGCTACGACAGCGGCGATATCGAGCTCGACAAGTACAGCGGTTTGTATTGCGTGCCTTGCGAGGCTTACTTCACAGAAGACGATCTTGTTGACGGCAATTGCCCTATTCACAAAAAGCCCGTCGAGCATGTTGAAGAGGAAAACTATTTCTTCCGTCTGTCGCGCTACGGCGATCGTCTTTTGCAGTGGTACGCCGATCACCCCAGCAGCATTGTTCCTGATTACCGAATGAACGAAGTCATTGGCTTTATCAAACAAGGCCTCCTTGACTTCAGTATCAGCCGCACCAGTTTTTCTTGGGGTATTCCGTTGCCCTGGGATGACAAGCACATCACGTACGTCTGGTTTGACGCGTTGGCCAACTACATCACCGCCATCGGCTACGGAACTGATGACGACAACTTCAACAAACATTGGCCCGTCGATTATCACCTCATTGGTAAGGACATCATTAGGTTCCATTGCGTCTACTGGCCTGCCATGTTGATGTCAGCTGGTATCGAACCGCCGAAAGGTTGGGCCGTTGGTGGCTGGTTATTGGTCGGTGGCGAGAAGATGTCAAAGACCACTGGCAATGTCGTGAACCCTCTTGACCTCATCGACGACATTGGTCTCGACGGATTCCGTTATTACGTGTTGGCCGAAACTCCATATGGAGCCGACGGCGACTTCACGTATGAAGGACTCATCGGTCGTTACAACTCAGACTTGGCGAACAATCTCGGCAATTTGTTGAGTCGCGTCGCAACTGTGGTTGGGAAAAAGTGCAATGGCATCGCGCCAGCGCCACGATCTGACAGCCCACTTGCTACTGCAGCTGCTGAAGCAGTAGCCGAAACCATCGCGCGCTGGGCCGATGTACAACCAAGTCGAGCACTTGAGGCAACGTGGCAACTCATTCGTGCAACGAACGCTCACCTTGAAAACAACGAGCCGTGGAAGGCCGAGCCTGGCCCCGATGTCGACGCAGTCATGGGAGATGCTCTTGAAGCCTTGCGTATTGTTTGCATCTTGGCCTCACCCGCAATCCCTGACACCATGCAGACAATCTGGGAACGGATCGGCATGCAGGGACAAGTCAGCGATCAACGTGTTCCGTCATCGGTGACATGGGGCGGTTATCCCGGCGGAGCAACCATCGACAAGGGTGAACCTCTCTTCCCGCGTCGCAAACTCGACTGAGAAACATCTTCGATTCTCTATGTGGACCGACACTCACTGCCATCTAGATGAAGATCGTTACCGTGGCGACGGCAACAAAGACCTCGGCGGGACAGTCGGTGTTCTTAACAATGCACGCGCTGCAAAAGTCTCTCGATTCATCACCGTGGGATGCGACGCCGAATCGTCGCGAGCAGCAATCGCCTGTGCGAATCAATTCGACGATGTGTGGGCCAGCGTTGGCTTACATCCGCATGAGGCAATTCATGGAGTCGACACGATTGTTGATCTCGTTTCGTCTCCGCGTGTAGTGGCTATTGGCGAAGCCGGACTCGATTACTACTACGAACATTCGGCACGCGATGAACAAAAAATTGCATTCGCAGCACAGATTCAATTAGCCCATCAACATCAGCTTCCACTCATCATCCACACGCGCGATGCATGGGATGACACTTTTGATGTTTTGCGTGCCGAAGGTGTTCCCGAACAAACAATCTTTCATTGCTTTACTGGTGGTCCCGATGAGGCTCGTCGATGTCTTGATATCGGAGCCTTTTTGAGTTTTTCGGGAATCGTTACCTTTAAGACTGCTCAAGATGTCGCTGACGCAGCCACGATGTGCCCTCTTGATCGCCTTTTGGTCGAAACCGATAGTCCCTATCTGGCGCCAGTTCCTCACCGCGGTCGGACTAATCAACCCGCCAACGTCGCCGTGGTCGGCACCCATGTGGCCGATTTGAAGCACATCAACCCGATTGAGATGGCTCGTGTCACGACGCACAATGCCTGCATTGCGTTCCCTCGGTTGACTTCATAACCTGATTTCACTGATGCTGACCTTTACCGAACGCCGTCGCCTTGTGCTCGCTGCCGTGATCACCCTGATCGCTGTGCCTGCGTTGCTGCTCTCAGGCAACGATTCTTCAAGTTCGGCCGACACCACCTCAACTTTGGCTCCTGCAATATCAGTGGAGCCCGACGATTCCGAACCAGCCGAGCCTGCGTTTCTCCCCGAGAACAATGGTTCTCAAGCCCCCGAAATCATCACCGTTAATGTGCCAGCACCCCCCACTGGATCAAATGTCAATGGCGATGCTTCATTCATACGCTGGCGAGGCGACCTGCTTGGCCTACGACCTTGCGCGACACCCCACGCATTGATCGGAGCAGTCATCACCGTCAAAAACCTAAACAACGGACGCAGTCTCGAATGCAATAACGTTTCGATTCAAGCACTTCCTGGTGGCAACATCATCCTCGTTCATACAGAAGTCTTTTTAGAGATTGCCGATCTGATTGATGCACCTATCCCCGTGCAAATCAGTTTCTGAGATCATTCCGTGACCCATTCACATCGCGACATCACCGAACTGTTGACACAACACGGCTTGGCACCGCGCCGAGCTTTTGGACAGAACTTTGTTTCTGATCCCAATACCGTCCGTCGGATAGCTCGTATGGCCAATGTCGGCGCCAACGATCATGTCGTTGAGATCGGCGCAGGTCTTGGTTCGCTCACCCTCGCTCTTGCCGAGACTGGAGCGCGCATCACAGCGATCGAAATCGATCATGGGATAGCCCCAGTACTACGAGATGTCGTCAAAGACCTACCCAATGTTTCAGTGGTTGTTGGCGATGCGCTCGAACTCGATTGGAACGAAATCATTCCACCTGGAAGCAAGGCTGTGGTTGTTGCCAACCTTCCGTACAACGTGGCTACCCCACTAGTCGCCGATCTACTTGATGCGATTCCACAGATTTCGCGCTTTGTCGTCATGGTTCAAAAAGAAGTTGCTCTTCGTTTGGCGTCAAGCGTCGGTTCGTCCGACTATGGCGCGATCAGCGTCAAAGTTGCGTATTGGGCCACTGCTCGCGTCTTGGGTGATGTACCACCGAGTGTGTTTATTCCGCGACCCAAAGTCACGTCGAGCATTATTGAAATCACGCGACGCGAAACACCGGCAGTCGGACCACATATCGCTCCACAGCAACTTTTCAAGGTGATTCGAAAGGGTTTCGGACAACGCCGCAAAATGTTGCGCCGATCACTCGCAGCAATCGCCACACCCGAAAACTTTGTTCTCGCTGGCGTGTCGCCCGAAGCCCGCCCCGAAGAACTTGATGTTCACCAATGGGGCCGCCTTGCAACTGAGATTCAAAAGAATCCACGTTCATAACGACCCGACAAACGACTAGACATATACCCGTGACTTCCGCACCACATCTCATACTTGCTCCGGCGAAGCTCACTCTCAGTTTGCGTATCACCGGCGTACGCACAGATGGCTATCACCTCATCGATGCGATCATGACCACCCTTGAATTGCACGACGAGTTGAGTATTACTCCAGGAAACAGCGGCCTTGAATTCACCGGCCCATATGCAGCCGGAATTTCAGCTGATGACAACAACTTGGTCACACGCGCTCTGAAATTTGTAGATCGCACAGCTCACGTCATTGTGACTAAGAACATTCCGCACGGCGGCGGACTCGGCGGCGGTTCTACTGATGCGGCTGCAATTTTCCGCTGGGCTGGACGCACATCTTCTGCCGACGTCATTGCGAGTGCATCAATCGGTGCCGATGTTCCGTTTTGTATTGCGCAAGGACAAGCGCGAGTCACTGGAATTGGCGAAATCATCGAGCCCGTTCCTCATGAACCGCACAATGTCACACTGATCATCCCGCCGCTTCATGTCAGCACACCAGCGGTGTACCAAGCGTGGGACGCTCTCGGTCATCCGCGCTCAGACGGACCGAACGATCTTGAACCAGCAGCGCTCGTCGTCGAGCCCGAACTCGTGAAGTGGCGCGACCGCATCATTGAAGCAACCGGTCAGATACCAACTTTGGCTGGTAGTGGGGCCACCTGGTTCATCACCGATCTGGCCACCAATGTGGGTGAGGGATTACGCAAAGCACTGCCCGAAGCTCAGGTCGTTGAAACCAGAACCGGGCAGTGATTCAAATAAATCAGAAGTTGTGAATTACTTGCGTTGACGCTGATGGCGAGTACGGCGAAGCATCTTCTTGTGCTTCTTCTTACGCATGCGCTTACGTCGCTTTTTAATTAACGAACCCATAGGACCTCTCCAATGACAGACCTCACACGCTAGCGAGTTCGGGACCTCTATCCAAACGGCAGATACAAAGTCGGCTGAATTCGCCTG
>JBIIMF010000072.1:0-5966 GCA_044338135.1 Ilumatobacteraceae bacterium
GAGAAGAACTCCGTGATCACTATCGTCGAGCTTGGGTGATCGCGAGCGCGTCGTTGGCAGAAGGTTGGGGATTGGCTCTCACCGAAGCAGCGGGTTGCGGTACTCCCGCTGTTGCGACTGATATCAGCGGTCATCGTTGTTCGGTGCTCGACGGGCAGACAGGGCTGTTGGCTCCGTTAGAGAATCTTGGTCGTGCGCTCGCGGACGTGTTGCTGGATGATTCACTTCGTGCGAAGTTGTCTCGGCAAGCTGAATCGCGAGCCCGAACTTTGACCTGGGATGCTTTGGCAGCAGGCGTATTGCATCCCTTGTACCAACAAGTCATCAATCAACCAGTCGCGAGAAGAGCAACATGAATTTTTCGCCAAAGAAACTGTTGGGCACATCGCGCGGTTCAATGTGGCTTTTCGTCGTTGTCGTATCGATGTTGGCGGTTGCGCCGATCATTGTTGCTGTCGTGGCGTTATTGAGTGGCGACGCCTGGTTTCCTGCTGGTGACATGGCTCAGGCCGAGTTACACATGCGCGGGTTTTTTAGCCATCCACCCTTGGTGGGGGCCGCTGGTCGGATTGTGAGCGATGCTGGGCTACAAGGTTCGCACCCAGGGCCAGGTTTGTGGGTCGCAATGTTGCCGGTTTATCTCTTGGGTGGACGAAGTAGTCATGCTCTGCTGGCCGCAGCTGCCAGCGTGCATATTGTCTCGGTCATCCTGGCGGTACGGCTGGCTATGCATCGAGGCGGGCGACTGTTGGCAATGCTGACTGCATTGGCAGCATTGTTAGTTATACGAGCTTCAGGTCCTGATTTCATGATTGAGCCGTGGAATCCATGGTTAGCGATCTTGCCGTTTATGATTTTCATTTTCTTGGTGGGAGAAGTTGTTGCTCCCATAGGAAATGCAAAACACAAACAACTGGCACTTGTCGGAGCGATCATTGTCGGAAGTTATTGCATCCAATGTCATGCTGGTTATGCGGTGCTGGTTGTCGGCGCGTTGGGTGTCGCTCTTATGGTGTGGATTCGTGATGAATGTCGCTCACCAAACTCGCAATACTTTGGCGCTCGTCAATCGTGGATCAGAATTCGCGGCGGATTGATCTTCGGGGTCATTGCCTTGTTCGTGGTGTGGCTGCCGATCTTGATTGATCAACTGCGTCGAAAGCCAGGCAATCTCACAATTTTGTGGCAACATTTTGTCAGCCCATCTGAGCCCGCGATGGGAGTTCCCCAAGCGGCAGAAATCATTGCGACACAGTTCAACCTTTTCGGGCTGTGGTTGTCGGGGCCAGGTGCAGATGCTCCGGCTGAAGGATGGGCGCGCTACGTCGGCTGTTTGCTGATGGTCTCTCTCTGGCTTTGGGCGACTTGGAAAGCGAAAAGAGCCGAACAATCCTCGATGTTTCGATGGCAGTTAATGATGGCAGGAATGGTGTCCTTAGGAGCATTCTCGATTCTGCGAATTTTCGGACCTTATTACGAATACACCGTGCGGTGGTTTTGGATTATCTCGGTCTTGACCGCAATGACCTCAGTCTTCTTTCTTGTGCGGTTATCCCAACTGTTTGAGAGGGTGAGCGTTTCTCGCGTGTCGTTGCAAACGATCCGTGCAGGTGCGTCGCTCGTTCTGGTGGGGGTTGTGATTGTGAGCGCTGTTCAAACTGCTGACCGGGTCAAGCTTCCGGGGAAAACTGAATCACGGATACTGGCCGATCTGATTCCTGAAGTGGTTCCGAGTTTGAGTCAAGACGATCAATACCTGTTGAAGATGTATGACCCGTACACCTTGGATGCAACGGGATTCGGATCGGTTCTTGAACTTGAACGTCAGGGTTTTGACGTCGGAGTTGAGTTCTTTCGAGCGGCAGCAGCCCTCCCACATCGAGTACGCGAGGAGAATAGCGTCGACACGGTTCTGTGGGTTGTGGTTGGCCCCGCCATAAAGCGTGCCGACGTCGACCCTGCACTCACAAAACTCGGTGAGGCGAACCCACGATCCGCGTCTGAAGAAGCATTGGGACAAAAGTTGCTGATTGATGTCGCTGCGATGCTGACGGCCGCAGGGCGCGATGATCTGGTGGCGGCGTTAGAGATTCCCGGAGCTTCCTTGATATTCGCCGAACCCCCACTTCCTGATGAAATTGCAACGGTGGTGCGAAAGTTTATTTCGTTGGGTCAGCCAGTGGCTATGTATTCGGTAGCGCCTGGCGTACCTGTGACATCACTAGAGTAGGAATCTGTGCTCGTTGCTGTTGTATTGCCCACCTATAACGAAAGCGAGAACATCGCTCGTTTGTTGACGCAATTGCGTAACGTGTTGCCTGATGCCCGCTTGTTCGTTGTTGATGACAACAGTCCCGACGGAACTGGCGATATTGCAGAACGATGTGCTTGTGAATTGGGCGGAATTGAAGTATTGCATCGTCCCAGTAAACAAGGTTTAGGAAGTGCCTATCGGCAAGGCTTCACTCATGTGATTGCCCAAAGTGTCGATGTCGTCGTTTCGATGGACGTGGACTTCTCGCATGATCCATTAGCGATTCCGGCAATGCTCGCCGCGATTGAGTCTGGATCAGATGCAGTGATCGGATCTCGATATGTGAACGGTGGTGGTACCAAAAATTGGCCGCTTCATCGCCGTCTGCTTTCTCGTTGGGGCAATCTGTATACGGGAGCGGTGTTGGGCGTCAAAGTCCGCGACTGTACTTCGGGATTCCGCGCCTATCGATCGTCGGCGTTGGCTGCGATTGCCCCCGAAACCACCAAGGCCGAGGGTTACGCATTTCTCTCAGAGTTAGTAGTTCGACTTTCGCGTCGAGGACTCAAGATCAGCGAAGTTCCCATTTTGTTTGTTGATCGCGAAAATGGAACTTCGAAGATGTCTGGTCGGATCATTGTCGAATCAATGTTGCTGGTGACACGATGGGGAATTTCGCACCGTGTGAACCAGGTCGTGAAATGTGGACAAAGAAAGTTTCGCGAACGAAAGAACTAACGCTTCAGAAGTGGTGCGAGTTTGTCGCCAACTTTTGAGTAGCGCACAATGCAGTAAACGGCGCGAACACCATCGCGCCAGCCTATTTTCTTACCCTCGTCGTAAGTGCGTCCCGAATATGAAATGCCCACTTCGTAAATGCGCACACGAGATTTGGCGAGTTTGGCTGTAATTTCTGGTTCAAAGCCAAAACGATCTTCTTCAATGGTGATCGATTGAATCACTTCGCGGCGGAAGCACTTGTAACACGTTTCCATGTCGGTGAGATTGAGGTCGGTGAACATGTTTGACATCAGGGTCAAAAACTTGTTTCCGAGACTGTGCCAGAAATACAAAACTCGATGAGGACGTCCGCTTAAGAATCGTGATCCAAAAACGACGTCGGCACGATCGTCAAGAAGTGGTTCAAGAACGAGTGGGTATTCAGATGGATCATATTCGAGGTCGGCATCTTGAACGATCACAAATTCGGATGTGGCGTGCTGAAAGCCCGTGCGTAAAGCTGCGCCCTTACCCTGATTTACATCGTGAAGAACAACGCGTACTTTCGCATTGTCAATGCTCGCCAAAATCTCACGGGATCGATCTTTGGATCCATCATCAACGACAATGATCTCGGCGACCCATTTTGAATCAAGGACCAAATTGACGAGTGATTGAATCGTTGCTTCTTCGTTGTAGCAAGGGATGACCACGCTGAGACATGGACGAACTTTGGTACTCACAATTCTGAAACGCTAGCGGTTGAGATGACGGGTTTGTCAGATTTGGAACGCGTAGCACTCCAAGAATCGATGGTTATGAGTACCAGTCCCAGCAAAATGGGCTGGTGAGAACGCCGAAATACTGATGGCCATCCAAAGCTCGGAACTGCTCCGGTGCGGATTTGCTGGGCGATCAAGAACAACATGCCGAGGGTAACGAGTACCAGCCCGACCTTATGGATTGACCGCGAACGCAAGGCTGTGGCGGTGACGAGTCCAGCAAAGAGTCCGTACAACGGGGAGATCACTAATGCGCCGACAATGGCGGCACTCGTCGTCACCGTGATTGCTGAATGAATCAAAACTGGTTGAGTCATTGTTTGGGGGTCGGCACGTAAAGTTCGCCGCCGAAATAGGGGGAAGGCGAGAACTACGAGGGTACAAAGCAATCCGATCAATGTCACGCCGATACCGATCCACATGCGCTTTTGCGGTGCCCAGGTTGTTTCAAACTTGGTGTTGTCTGGGGTCGCAGGGAGATTCCAAAGCAAGCGTCCACCCGCACTAGCAACGGGGTCAGCGAGAGTTTGATCTGCCAAAGATCCTTCCCAGCCAATATTCCAACCGTCGTTCAATTCAAGCCAGCATCCGCTGGTACATGAATTGATGGAAGTTGTTCGGTTGGTGCGCGATTGGGCGAGTGGTGCGACTACCGACGCTTCTGGTTGCTGAGCCGATACCGAACGTAGAACGATGCGATCCACGTGAATGGATGTGTCGTACGAGGTGAGCAACGTTCGATGTCCGATCTTCAAATTCACCGGCTCGCATCCGACAAATAAAAAAGTTTGATCTTGGTCGCCCTCAACATTGCTTAAACGGACCGGAATGATCGTGCCATCAATTGTGATGAGATCATCGCGGCAGATATCGCTGGCAGCGAAATCTGTAGTACTCGTGGCGTGGCCAGTGAGTGTAAATTGATCTTCGTGGTCAACGAAGAAATGTCGATTGATTGATTGTTCGGGATCTTGTCGATATGGCTTGTATTCATCGGCTTGTAAGCGAGTAAATGAATATGAGACCGGTGTTGCTGCAGTGACAACAGCAGTGGCATCACTTGGAACCGTAATGACTTCTTGGTGTTGGAAATCGGCGCGAAGTATTTCGGCCCAACCGACCGGAAGTTGATTGTTCCCAGATGAAACAGCATCAATTCGAACCCGCACCGAATTGCCAGGTTGGTTCAGTTTGATCGTTGTGTTTTCGGTGTCGGGGTCAATCGTGTAACTCGTCCAATCTGAGTTATCAACACTGACTGATACTGCTGTGACGAACCGATGGTCAAACGAGAACTGTGCAGGGATGAGTTCAAGTTGCTCAACCATTGGCAGACCCATGTTGCTCGTATACGTCAAAGTTTGACCAATGGGGTTGACACCCCAACCAACCGCCCACGAAGTCTCTACGTTTCCGTCATTGGCATTTGCTGGGCGATACTCGGGCAGATACGACAACAATGCCCCATACATCGTGGCCGACATTGAAGTTCCAGAGTTGTTTTCGGCGATTGACAGTGTCTCTAATCGATCAGCACCCAAAGGAAAGACCGGTAAACGATTATCAAAAGCATCAAAGGAATCAACGAGCGCGGCAGTTCCTTCGGTTGCACCCCACACCTCTTGAGAACCGCGCCAATGGTGTGCACGCTTGCGATTGCTGTCGGTCACAAGGACTTCAGGCGCATTAAGTACGGCCTCCCGCAGAGATGTTTCATCCAATGCTGCTGAGGCAATAATTGAAGTCTTTCCGTCGATGAGACCTGCTGCTGCAAGATCAACCATTCCCGATCCATCAGCTGAAACAACGATGGGGTTGTGGGTGATGCGTGCGCCAGTACCTGCATCACTGACTTCGTATAAGGAGATTTCGGGTAAAGCCGTCGGTGGAAAATCTGACATGTCATTTGAATCATCACCTTCAGCGAGATTGATGGAGGGCTCACCAAAGTCTCCTATGGGCTGTAAGCCTGGGGCTGAAGCCATAAGCGCCGCGGATCGCTCTGGTCGCTGAACACCGAATCGCTCGTACTGATACGAATTCACGACCATGACGGTGTCAGCGCCAAGTAAACGTGCGATGGGGGCAATGCTGTTGGCATCAGCAGTTCCATTTTGAAATGAATCATCGAGTGCGTACAACAAGTCCATGAACGGTGCGCTTCCTAAGGGCAACCAATCACGAGTGATCAACGGCTTCTTCGTGATACC
>JBIIMF010000073.1:0-5953 GCA_044338135.1 Ilumatobacteraceae bacterium
TCGGGCAAACTGAAGTCTTGCTCCTGTCGTTCTTCAACATGGGGGAAGTCCCACTTTGCTGGAACGTCGGCCAATTCACCTTCAAGCGCCCACGCAAATCCATGAAACGGGCAACGGATTTCTTCACAGTGGCCGTCGTAGTCCTTGAGCTTGCGACCGCGATGTAAACAAGCGTTGGGATAAGCCTTGATCGAACCATCGGGCTGACGCACCACGATGTATGACTGGTTGGTGATGTCGTACACGATGTAGTCGCCAGCTTCGGGGATGTGGTCGGTGCGACACGCGAATTGCCAGACCCGACTCCACAGACGTTCCTTTTCAAGTTCGTGCCATTCGCGAGTGATGTAACGAGCGATTGAAATGTCCTCGTCGCCCAAATATTTGGGGGCCTCAAGGCGCAGCACATCGGGAACCGGATGCGTATCGGCATCGAGAAGCTCCTGATAGGTAATTCCTGGCGAGCGGGCTTGACGAGGATCTACTGCGGTCATGTACCCATTATTGACCGTCTGATTAGTTTGATCTAGTACCGAAACGAGTCGGAAGGGTAATTAACCAGATGAATCGTCCAAAAACCGATCAATCTCCGGGATAGCCGCGAGGGGATCAGAGACATGAATCGTGGACCAGCCAAACGACTGGGCCATATGAATGTTTTGCGGGAAATCGTCGAGATACAGGATTTCGTGGTGGGTAACGCCCAACATGTCGGCAGTGGCTTGGTAGATGCCTGGCTCGGGTTTGCGTGAACCGACGGCGAAGGACTCAACGACAGCTGTGAAATCCTCGAATCGCAGGTCTTGCTGCATCTTGGGACGGAATTCGGCAAAGGTATTCGTCAAAAGCCCGGTCTTGAGGCCTTGGCGCTTCAATTCGGTGACCTTGTCAACCATTGGACCGATCACTGAGTATTGGCCAGGACTCATGAGAGCGGCGATTTCATCGCCGTGAAGCTCAATATTGTGCTCTGCGGCCCACGGCTTGAGGGCGTCCTGAATGTCGTCGACCGCGATTTCGCCTCGCTCGGCTTGGTGCCACGGGTGGTTGCCGCTCTCGTGGGGTCCGAGCATGATCGTGAGCATTGTGGGGACATCGGTTGAATGCCTGGTCGCGATCTTGCTGAGTTGGTTGGTGATCGACGTGATCAGCACCCCGCCGAAGTCGAAAACCACAGCGCGAATTGAATTGTTCGGTGGCGTCGCCAGGGACATTTCGTTTACCCTATTGTGACATTGTTCATTCGTCGTCACTGGATCTGCCGCTGATGGCGAAATTCAAAGTCACTAATCAAATTCTTTGGGGGAAATCGATGTTGACATTCGCGAATATTTTTGAGGCCCATGCCGATGAGTTTCCGGACGTGTGCGCAATTGCGTACGGCGACCAAGAGGTGACGTGGGCGCAATACGACGAATGGTCGGCTCGTCTCGCTTCGGCATTCAGTGCCGCTGGACTTGGTCTTGATTCAAAAGTCGGCATGTTTATGTACAACTGTCCGGAATACCTCGTGACGCAGTACGCGGCCTTTAAAAATCGCATTACTCCTGTCAATGTCAACTATCGCTATCTTGACGATGAGTTGCTGTACTTGCTTGACAACGCCGATTGCGAAGCTGTGGTTTTCCACTCGAGTCTCGGCGATCGCATCGCGCGAATCAAAGATCGTTTGCCGAAGTTGAAGTTGTTGATTGAAGTTCTCGATAGTCAGTCGGCCGGTGTGCATGGATCAGTGCCCTGGGAATCGGTTCTTGATGATCACGAACCAGCTCCCAGAATTGAACGCGGGGTTGACGACATCTACATGCTGTACACGGGTGGAACCACCGGAATGCCCAAAGGCGTGATGTATCCAATGGGAGCATTCACCGAAGGATTCTTGGGCTTTTACACCAACAGTGCCGGTTTGCCTCCACTAAAAAGTCTTGAAGAGGTCACCGGGCTCGCCAAAATGATGCACTCAGCAATGGGTCAAACAGTTGGTATGCCCTGTTGCCCTTTAATGCACGGAACAGGCGTGTGGTTGGGGGCATTGGTCCCGCATTTGATGGCTGGCAAAGTAGTTCTTCTCGATGGACAATCATTTGATGCAGCGCGAATGTTTCAGGCCGTAGAAAAACATGCGGTCGCATCTTTGATCATTGTTGGCGATGCGTTCGCTCGACCGATGGTGCAAGCACTGAAGACTCAGGCCGAAACCGGAAGGCCGTTTGACACATCGTCGGTCAAGATGATCATGTCAACAGGAGCAATGTTCTCAGCAGACAACAAGGCTGAAATATTTGAGTACATGCCGACCACAGTCGTGATGGACATCCTCGGATCAAGTGAAGGTGGCATGGGTCAGACCATGGCCACGAAAGACAATGTCAACACCACTGCGAAGTTTGGTGCGATGCCCAATACAAAAGTCATCAACTTTGAAACTGGAAAAGAAGTTGCTCCTGGTTCGGGTGAACAAGGAATGGTCGGCGTGAGCGGATCAGGTGTGCCGATTGGTTACTACAAAGATCCTGAAAAGTCCGAACGTACCTTCAGGTCGTTTGATGGAGTTCGCTACAGCTTCCCCGGTGATATGGCTGTTGTCGAGGCCGATGGAACGATCACTTTGCTTGGTCGCGGCTCAAACTGCATCAACACCGCAGGAGAAAAGGTCTTCCCCGAAGAAGTTGAAGAGGCTGTCAAGACTCATGATTCGATCGCTGATTGTTTGGTCTTCGGAATACCTGATGAGAAGTTTGGCCAACGCGTCGTCGGTGTGGCTTGCGTGAACCCCGGAGCCACGACCCCAACTGGTGATGAAGTGATTGCTTACACCAAGACCAAGTTGTCCAGTTACAAAGTTCCCAAACAACTCGTTATGGTAGAGACAGTGCCACGTGCAGCAAATGGCAAGGCCGATTACGGACTTGCCAAAAAGTTGTTTGAAGCACAATCTGATTGAGGGGAATCATGACTGCTGTTGATCCAGGATTAGATGTCAAGAATTTGGGCAAAGCGCGCAGTACAGGTCCGAGTGTTCAGGACTTACTTGAAGCTGATACTCGTGAGGTGCCAGTTTCTCTGAAAGACCATTCGTATGAGTTGCAAGGCATCGCCGATGTGCCGAAATCGCGGTATACCTCGCATGCTTTTGCCGCTCTTGAAAATGAGTTCATGTGGACCAAGACATGGCAGATGGCCTGCACGATTGACGAAGTTGCCCAGCCAGGTGACCACGTTGTTTACGACGTGGCTGATCAATCACTCATTGTCACTCGTACCAAAGATGGCTCAATCAAGGCGTACCACAACTCGTGCTTGCACCGTGGAACGAAGTTGCGTGTTGATGATGGTCGAGTCGCCTCATTCCGTTGTCCATTTCACGGATGGCGCTGGGATCTCGACGGAGAATTGGTGGAGCTTCCGGCCGAATGGGATTTCCCGCAAGTGTGGCAGCAAGCCGATTCGTGCTTACCGCAGGCTCAAGTCGCCGAATGGTGCGGTTTTGTCTTTGTGAACCTTGATCCGGATGCAATTCCGTTTGAGCAAGTCGCGAGCAAGTTGGTCGAACACTTTGGCCGCGACTTCAACATGAGCAATCGGTACAAAGCTTTCCACGCTGTGAAAGAAGTTCCAGCGAACTGGAAAGTCGTCATGGAGGCCTTCGCCGAGGGCTACCACGTCATTGCAACACACCCACAAATTCTTGAGTTTGCTGGCGATGCGAATAGCGAATACTCCATTTGGCCCGAATCTCCATTCGTCACTCGATTTGTGAATGGTTTTGGCTTGCAGAGTCCGCATCTTGGCGACTTGAGCGAACAACAGGTTGCTGATGCCTATCTTGCGTTCTCGGCTCGTGCGGCCCGTGGTGCAGTCGAGGTTCCTGAAGGTTCAACAGCACGTGCTGTTGTCGCTGATGTTTTTCGTTCAGTGATGGGTCCTCTCTACGGTAAAGATTTATCGCAGGTGTCCGATTCTGAAATGCTTGATGCGCACCTGTATCACTTGTTCCCAGCGTTTGCCCCGTGGGCTGGAACCGGTCAGTCGTTGGTGTATCGCTGGCGCCCAGGTCCGACGCCGGATACTTGCTTCATGGATGTCATTCGCATGATGCCGGTACCTGAAGGAAAAGAAAGGCCCGCGGTTGCGCCGATTCAGAAATTGCATCTCGATCAAAAGTGGACTGAAGCGCAGGGAATGTCAGGTTTAGCCGATGTCTTCGAACAAGACATGGCTAACTTGCCCAAGGTTCAACTCGGACTCAAAATGACTGCCAAGCGCGCCAAGAAGGGCGTGTCCTTTGGTGTGTATCAAGAGGCTCGTATGCGTTTGATTCATCGTCATATAGACGATTGCATTCTCGAGGGACTTGCCGCTGACGGTCGCAGCGCCGACGAGTTAGCTCCGTTCATCATGCCGCAGGGCTGACTCGCGAAAGTTGAAGACTCATGTTGAATGAAAGTTGGGCCACTCTGTGGGAAGCCCTTGCGGCCAAGCAGCCCGATCACGTCGCGGTGGTCATTGGCGATACGCATATTCGCTGGCGAGAATTAGATGATCGGGCGTCGCGTATTGCTTCGCTGTTGACAGAGTTTGGCGTTGGTCATGATGCCAAGGTTGGTCAATTGTTGTTTAACTGTCCCGAGTATCTTGAAACGGCTTATGCATCATTCAAGGTTCGTGCCAGCACCGTCAACGTGAACTATCGGTATAAGGCGCCAGAAATTGTGCACGTGTTATCAGATTCTGGTGCCACGGCCTTGGTGTATCACGGCGCGTTCAGCGAAGTCGTTGAACAGGCACGTGTGTCGCTGCCCAATATTAAATTGTTCTTGCAAGTCAATGGGGGAGACGATCTTCCACTGTTGTCTGGCGCTGTTGACTACGACGCGGCGATGGCATCCCATCAACCAATGGCTCCCATCAAACGATCGGGCGCGGATTCACTTTTGTTGTACACCGGAGGAACCACGGGACTTCCCAAGGGAGTTGTGTGGAGTCATTCGGGCCTATTTGGTGCACTTGCATTTACGGGTTATGCATCGCTTGGATTACCGCTTCCCGAAACCATTGATGATGTTTCGCGAGTTGCAAGTGAATTGACGAACTCGGGCAAGAGTCCGGTCAATATGACTGCACCACCATTGATGCATGGAACGGCGATGTTCTTGGCCTTCTCAACTTTCGTTCTTGGCGGCACAGTGGTACTTCTCGGAGGTCGTAAGTTTTCCGCGGCCGAGTTGCTGCGACTCGTGGAGCGCGAACGCGTGAATCAGTTATCAATTGTCGGTGATGCCTTTGCCCGACCCATCGTTGAAGAACTCGAGCGTGGCGAAGCAGACGGCAAAGCGTATGACCTTTCATCGCTCGGTCGCATCGTTTCAACTGGAGCAACGTTGTCAGCCGAAATGAAGCGTGCGCTGATGAAGCGAGCAACAGGAGCAGCGATTCTTGACATGGTTGGTGCCTCTGAAGGTGGGCCATTCGCCGTAGCGATGACGATGCCCGGACAAGATCCGGTAGCAACTGCAGCGTTTATGGTGACACCCAATACTTCATTGTTCGATGACCAGACCTGGGAAAGAATCGAATTCGGCAGCGGTCGTTCAGGCGTTCTGGCAGCGTCTGGCTCAATGCCCGATGGATACTTTGGCGACCCCGAAAAATCTGCCAAAACGTTCCGAGTGATCGATGGTGTTCGCTACACGATTCCGGGCGACTTTGCCGAGATTGATGCCGACGGAACCGTTCATCTTCGCGGAAGAGGTTCGGTGTGTATTAACACTGGTGGCGAGAAGGTGTACCCCGAAGAAGTTGAAGTTGCTGCACGCGCTCACCCAAGTATTGAAGACTGCGTAGCTGTCGGCATTCCCGATACTCGGTTCGGCGAGATCGTCACCCTGGTTGCCTCTCGTCATTCAGACATCTCAGAAACTGAACTGATCGACTATGTGAAGGATCAGATCGC
>JBIIMF010000074.1:0-5941 GCA_044338135.1 Ilumatobacteraceae bacterium
CCGACGTTGCCGCATCCGAGTACACCGATGCGTACGACCTTGCCCTGAGATTCAACCGTTGTCACAGGCTTCAGGCTATGGGCGAGAGCCTAGAGAAACATAGATATTTAGACAGGGTTACTAGACGTCGAGCCGCACTAGGTCTTCGTAGGTCTCGCGGCGAATGACCAGACGAGATTCACCGTTGGCCACGAAAACCACGGCGGGACGAGGCACTTTGTTGTAATTGCTCGCCATCGAATGACCGTACGCCCCCGTGACTGGGGTCGCGATCAAGTCGTCGACCGCGATATCGCTCGGAAACTGACCTTCAAAGATCAAGATGTCGCCACTCTCGCAATGCTTGCCCACAAGGCGCGCCGTCAGGGGACGTTCGGCTTTGACATCAGAGACCTTGAATGCTTCATAACCGCTGCCGTACAAAACTGGGCGCGGGTTATCGCTCATTCCGCCATCGACGCTGATATAGGTACGAATGCCGGGAATCTCTTTGACGGTGCCAACGCGATACACCGTGATTGCCGATGAAGCGACAATGGCGCGACCCGGTTCGACTGAAACTTCTGCCGTGACTCCGAGTGTTTCACAGGCGTCGAGCAAGACCGAACCCCACATTGTGATGGTCGGTGCTTCTTCACCTTCGGTATAGGCGACACCAAGTCCGCCACCAAGAGTGAGTTCGGGCAAACCATATGGCTTTGAAAATTCAGCCATGATTTCTGCGGCCTTGGCGAAACTATTGACAGCAAGAACATTTGAACCGATGTGGCAATGCACGCCGATGAGTTCTCCCGCCTTGGCGCCATCGCTTGCGCCATTTTGAATGCGCACGATTGCTTTGGCTGCGTCACCATTACCCAAGTTGAAACCAAACTTTGAATCGTCTTGACCGGTTGCAATGAAGTCATGCGTGTGTGCGTGCACACCTGGCGTCACGCGAATCATCAACTTTGGTGCCGGTAAACCACGGCGACTCAGTGTTTCTAAACGTTCAATTTCGTCAAAGCTGTCGACAACGATGTGTCGCACACCTTTGGTGATGGCCATCTCAAGTTCTTCGATGCTCTTGTTGTTGCCGTGAAGGGTGCAACGACTCGCTGGCACTCCCCCGTGCATCGCGACGTACAACTCGCCACCCGATGCAACGTCGAGTAATAGTCCTTCTTCGCTGACCAATCGCGCCATCGCCGAACACAAAAAGGCCTTTGACGCGTAAACAACACGATCGACGCCGAATGCCGCAACTGCCTGGCGGCAACGTTCACGAATGTGTTCTTCGTCGTAGACAAATAACGGAGTTCCGTATTGTTCGGCCAGATCGGCAACCGAACAACCACCAATTGACAATGAACCATCGTTATTGACTGTTGCTGAATCGGGCAATAAATCAAGAGGAATAGGACGACTACTCATAAATCTTTCTCACATCTGCTCAGGAGTTTCGATACCGAGTAATGCCAATCCTTGATTGAGTACTCGGGCGGTGAGGTCGCATAAAGCCAATCTGCTCTGGCGAATGTTTTCGTCTTCGGCTTTGAGCACTGGACAATGTTCGTAGAACGCCGTGAACGTTGTTGCGAGTTCGTAAATGTAGGTGCACAAACGGTGTGGACTGTATTTGTCAATGGTGTCGATGACTGCAGCGTTGAAAGCAAGAAGCTTGATCGCCAATTCACGTTCTTGTGGCTCAACCAAATTCGGGGTGACATTGCGAACTGATTCGCGCTCAATGCCGGCGCGACGGAAAATGCTGCAAATACGTGCGTGCGCATATTGCAAGTACGGGCCAGTGTTGCCATCAAATGACAACATACGTTCCCAGTCGAAGACATAGTCGCGCACGCGATCGGTTGATAGGTCGGCGTACTTCACTGCACCGATTCCAACCATCTGCGCAATCACTTTGCGTTCGGCTTCGGGCAAGTTTGGATTCTTTGTCGCGATTGATTCATCGGCGCGACTCACTGCTTCTTCAACAAGGTCGATGAACTTCAGCGGGTCACCACTGCGACTCTTCATCATCTTGCGATCGGAGCCGAGCACATTTCCGAAAGCCACGTGCACTGCTTCGTTAGGTTCGGCGAGCCAACCAGCCATTCGCGCCACATCAAACACCATCGACAAGTGTTGAGCCTGCGGAGCACCGACGACGTAGAGAAGTAGATCGGCATTGAGACGTTCGATGCGATCAATCACACAGGCGAGGTCGCTCGTTGCGTAGTTGAATCCGCCTTGACCCTTCTGCACGATGAGCGGCAACGGGTCGCCTTCACGATTGGTATAGCCGGGTGGGAAAACTACGTCGGCACCATCGGACTGTTGCAGAAGGCCAAGCTTGTCGAGACGCGTAATGACTTGCGGTAAGAGATCGTTGTACGCACTCTCACCCATGAGGTCGTCATCGGTTAACAAAACACCGAGCAACTCGTAGACCGCGTTGAAGTGTTGAGTTGAAAGATTGACGAGCAACTTCCAGAGACGGCGAGTTTCGGCATCGCCGCTTTGCAACAAAACCACGCGTGAACGCGCACGATCTTGAAAAGTTTCATTGCCATCAGTCTCATTGCCATCAAACTTGGCGCGGGCTTGTTTGTAGAAACCATCGAGGTCACCGAGCGACAAATGTTCGGCTGCTTTGGTTTCGCCAAGATCGAGCAAGTGCTCAATCAACATGCCAAAGGGAGTTCCCCAGTCGCCAATGTGATTTTCGCGAATGACATCGTGACCTACGAAGGTGAGCATGCGCACTAACGAGTCGCCGATGACGGTGGTGCGCAAATGGCCGACGTGCATTTCTTTGGCGACGTTGGGGGCCGAATAGTCGATGATGACTTTGCGCTTGGCTACTTTGCCGATTCCAAGACGCGGATCGTCGGAGACCTGCTTCAGCAGACCGGCCAAGAACTGATTGTTGAAGACGAGATTCAAGAATCCCGGGCCAGCCACTTCGACCGATGAGCAAATCTCGGTGAGCCCACCACATTGGGCAAGGACTGCTTCGGCGACTTGGCGCGGTTGTTGACCGAGTTCTTTGGCCAGAGCCAAGGCGCCATTGGCCTGGGCGTCGGCGCGTTCGCTGGGACGAATAACGGGGTCAATGCCAGCGCGACCAGCGACAGCTTCGAAAGCCGTTTGCAAGGTGCTCGAAAGAATGAGCAGCGGGTCGGTGCTGAAAGGAGTAGGCATAACCCCTCCATTGTTGCCGATAGAGGTGGTCACGAGTGGGTTAGTTACGCGAGCGGCACACCTTGGTTTTTCTGGTGGCAGAAACGAAGGCTTTCTCGTTAGTTCTCGCCACCAGTTTCTGTCACCAGTTGGGATGCTCGTCGCTGGCTCGTGGTTGACTCACTGACGTCGCCCACATACCCCAGTTCTGAATCATGTTGGTGGCGTGGGCTCAGTCAACGTTCATCACCCACGACCAGCTGCGCATCCCATCGTTTGTAGAACTGGTGCAGAATCGTTGCGAAATACGCAATGATTCTGCACCAGAATCACGAGGTAGTCTTCGTGTAGTTGCCCACGTAGCTCAGTGGATAGAGCGTCTGCCTCCGGAGCAGAAGGTCGTAGGTCCGATTCCTACCGTGGGCGCACAAGAAATAGCGATCCACAACTGCGATCTGGTCCGGCGAAGTAGTAGAAAACCTCAGTTAATTCCGACCAGATCGCCTTAGTTGGATGTCACGGGGCTTTGGTCGGGCTTGCGATCAACAATCCGTCAGCACCCAATGCGACCATCTTGCTGTAGAACTCGGTGGTCTCTTGCGCCGAATCATTCATCCACACCCACACCGCACGGTTCTCGGCATGCGCACGATCAAATGTTTCTTTCGTCAACACTTCAATGCCCTCATACACCGGCGGCGCCTGCATGATCACGTCACGCGGATCAAGTGCACCACCAGCGAGATACCAATTCACCAAAGAGTCTTGGCCGGGGCTCGTCGCAACATCAGGGATTGCATTGCGGAACTCGGTCATGATCTCGTCACTGAATGACACAACAACGATTGACTTTTCACGGCCAGTTTCTTTGATGAGTCGCGCCAACTCGCGGGCAGCAGCCTTGGCACTTTCCATATCGACTTCGCCGGTTGCTGATTCTGGAATCTTGAGTTCAACATCGAGCACATGATTTGGGAAAGCGAGCGCGACTTCTTCAAATGTCACCATTCTGAAATCTTCGGCAGTGAATCCTTCTGGTGCAGGTTGATCACCAGTACGAATTCCGCGGTAGATATACGCGTCAGCGGCAAGGCTGTGGTCGCTCCATACCCCGCCCGAGAACCAATAGGCATTATCCATTACCTTGAGTTCGGCGGCAGTGAACGAACTGAAAAGACCGGTGTCATTAGTGAGTCGATCAACCGTGTTGTCATGTTGCACCATCAACACGCCATCGCCGCTCAACATCACGTCCATCTCAAGAACATCGGTTCCATTGAGTGCAGCTTGAGTGAACGCATACATCGTCGAATGCGGCCAATCGTGATCTCCACCAGCGTGAGCGATAATGACTGGGCGGTCAAGCGCAAGTAGATCAGTAACAGTGGTTGCTTCTGGAGCAACCACTTGATCAATGGCTGCAGTCGGTGCATCGGTTGCCGGCGTCGCCGCATCCGTCGTCGGGACACTTGATTCAACATCTGTACTTACCACTGATTCGTCAACCGAAGTGTCCGATGAATCATCGCCGCTGCACGCACCGACGATCGTCGAGAGCACGACAGCTGCTGCGAAGGCAGAAATACGGCGGAAAGTTTGCTGGCGAGACGTTCTGAGAGTTGACATTCCCCTATCTTGCCACCCGCCGACCGGGGTTTCGGACCTCTTGGATTCCCCAAATGTGAACCTTCGGGGAAATCTCCTCAAACTTTTCTCAAGAATTTTTCAAAAAAGTGCGAGGTTCACCTCTGACGCTCCTCTTGAACACCACGCAGCCATACCGGCCGCCTGAACAAAGGAAAATCATGAAGAACATCCGCCACAACAAAATCCGCAATACCGCAATCGCAATCGTCGCTTTGGCCAGCCTCGCAGTCGCAACCACCGCCTGTTTCGGCAACTCATCAAAAGATTCAGCAAGCCAGGCCCTTGATGCCACCATTGAAGCGGTCAGTGATCAGCCCGAAGATGCTGCCAAGTCCACACCAACCTCAACAGTTTCTCGAGTCACCACCGAAGTTGAATCAGGCACCCCAGCGACTGCAGCACCGGCAGCCGCCGAACCCGCGAGCCCCGAAGCCACACCAGAGACTGAAGCTACAGAAACAGAAACAGAGCCAAGCACAGAAGCACCAGCCACCACAACTCCGGCCACCGCTTCACCATCAATCCCCGGAATTGTGTTGTCGCCGACGATCAGTTTCGTCACCTTTGCCCAGGATGGAGTGAACATCAACACTTCAATTCTCGTTGAAGAAGCCGGTCTCGGCCGCAACGACATCGTCTCGGTTGAATTCACGTACACCAAGTTCGGAACCGAACGCACTGTTACTGCTACCAAAGCAAGTTCAACCACAACATCAAGCCTGTGGCTCGTTGAAAGTTTGATGTTGCCAGTTGGAAGCACCGTCAAAATTCACGCAGTTGATGCTCGAGGTAATTCTGATGACATCACGAAGACTGTGGTGCTCTCAACAGCCATGGGCTGATCAAGTTCAAACCACCCACTAAAAACAAAAGCGACGGTTCGGGATCCCCGAGCCGTCGCTTGTTTATTTCTTAAACTTTCGTTAGTTCAAGGCCGACTTCACCGCTGCAGCAATCGCCGAACCATCAGCCGATGCACCTACGCGATCTTTCACGGCCTTAATCACTCCGCCCATTGCTTTCGGGCCGGTTTGACCATTTGCCGCAGCATTGGCAACTTCTTCAGCAACAATCGCGGCAAGTGCGTCTGCATCCATCGCTGCCGGCAAATACTTTTCGATGATTTCCA
>JBIIMF010000075.1:0-5932 GCA_044338135.1 Ilumatobacteraceae bacterium
GTGACGACTTTTCGATCACTCTGATATTCGATCGGCAGCGTTAACCAATAATTGCCCGCTGCATACGAATACTCTTCGGCAACGAGCACGTCAACGATTGCTTGAACGTTGGCGTTCGGATCGTCAACAACATCTGGTGCGTAATCGTTGATCCACGGGATCAAAAAGATTCCTACCCACATCACGCCAACGAGAGACGGTGCAACATACCCCGTGAATTGCGACCACTTGATCAGCACAACCAACGATCGCAATCCAACGATCAGCGCAATAATCAGGAACGGGAAGCCAACGATTGCGTAGCGACCATCATCAACAAATCCCATATTGCTGAACAACGACAAAATGGGCCAACACAAAACAGTTGGCAGAGCCAAAACCAAACCTCGTGGACCCAAACGGGCCAGTCCAATCACACCCCACACAATGAGCGCAAGTAACACGACATACATCACGATTGAAACTGAACCCCAGATCCATTCGCCTCCAGGATTGCGCAGTCCAAACGCGCGTGGCAACAAGCCGCTGAAGAAACGACCAAGTCGCGTGACAGCAGATTCTGTTGCCGGCGCTGGTTGCGACAGCGATGGCCATGAATTGCGAACATTCCAAAACAGCAACGGAATATTGACAAATACTGCTGATCCCACTGCCAGAATCCACCAACTACTAATTGCTCGACGATGCACCCAACACGGCACCAACATCATCGGAAGGGCCACCGCGATAAACATCGGGTGTAAATAGAAGGCCAACCCCGCACCGGCCCCGGCGAGCATGACCCAACGACGCGGCAACTCTTGGTCGGTCATGATTCGAGTTGTTGCGAATGCAGTCAATACCGAAACCAGCAACCCAAGCCCGTACGCCTCATATGCACGGGTTGACAACAGCATCAGTGCTCCGGGCGCAACCCACACCATCGATGCCGCCAACAGCCCCCATGAGCGACCAACAAATCGCTTGGCAAGCACGTACATCAATACGGCCGCACCAGACCACCATAAAGATGACAGCAATTTCAGTGGCACAACATGTGCACCAAATATCCAAACGAATGGCGCAAAGAAGTAACTATCTAAAACTGCGGTGTAACCAGCACCACGAATAACCGTCGGTAAGTCGCCTCGCAGAATTGCCAATGATTGCAACCCCGTATAGGCCTCATCGGCATTCAATGCGCCCACCGGAGTGCGCAGCAGGTGCACCCGTATCGCGAGCCCAAATAATCCAACGATGATCGCGCCTATTGCCAACAGGCGGGGCTTAGTCATTTCCCATGTCTTTCAACTGTGGTCGCGGTTGCAACACGTTGGGGATCAATGGCCGAAAGTGGACCTTGAATAATCTCAAGTCCCGACCTACTCCACCGACGTCGCAGGCCTTCAACAAATGGACGAGGGCTCAGCGCAACCGTAAAGCGATCACGGGGATTGGCAACCGCAGAATGACCCGCAGTCTCAACAATCGCTGCAACCTCTGCTTCAACGACAGAGTCGCCAATCAAGATCAATGTTCGTGATCCACACATATAGTCCCGGATGCGGGCCAAGTCTTCACCAGCTAACAAACGAGTCGGTTGCGATTGCAAGACTTCAGCCCACTTTGTTTGGAAGATCTTGCGTGAGCGCTCAGCCAAGGCAACTCGACTTTCGGTTGCTGTTGCATGAGCATGCACCACGGGTCGATCAACAACTAATCGCGACACCAAACCACGTGCCCTCGCCGTGAACGCCAAATCTGGATCTTCAAAATAAGCGGGCGCGTACGCCGGGTCAAACCCACCCAAAGAATTGAACACCACTCGACGAGTCAACCAACATGCCGCTGATGCGTAATCAACATCTCGGGTAAACATCATTTGCTCATAATCAAATCGCAACTGCGGCCCACCCACAGCATCACTACCACCGTCAGAGAACATCACTTGTCCAGCTTCTTCAACGTATCCATGTGCCGACAACAACGGCGGTGCTGCGACGAACACCGCAGGATCGGCAAGCGCCAACAACAGCGGTGGCAACCATCCTTCGCTCACCACCACATCAGGGTTCAAAAAGGCAACAAATTCGCCCTCTACCTGCTCAACAGCAAGGTTGTTTGCTGGCCCAAATCCAATATTGGAATCAAGGGCAATGACATTCACCCACGGAGCACGGCGAGAAATCTCTTCAGCCATTGAACCCTCATCAGATGGCTGGGTCACAACAGTCATGTCAAAACTGATGTCGCCGGCATGACGTTGCACCGATTCAAGTAACGAGAAAATTTCTGGAGTCGGGCCGTACGTAACGGTGATGCAACTCACGTGCGGCATGTCAGCCGCCTTGCATCACACCGCGAGTGCCACTGATTGACCACTCAGCAGGAATATGAATCGTGCCCAAGTCGTAAGCCTTGTATTGACGTACTTCAAAGCGGACACGCTTCTCCCAATGGTCGTAAGGACTCATCTCGGTATGGTCGGTCACTGCCACAGTGAGGTCGTACACGCCTTCAAGTAGCGGCACTGACGGAATCGATACCTCGACACTCGCTGGGCCTTCAACAAGTCCCATTGACTTGCCATTGCGTCGAGTGGATGAACCCCACACTGGGTGACCGGCAAGAGTGTCAATACGCACTGTCACAACCGGATCCTGAATGGGCATATGCGCAGTGAGATCAACACGAATCTTCGCCGCTTCCAAAGTGGTCAGCACATCAAGCGGTTGATTTGCACCATCAAGCAATTGCACGCTCACGATTTGCGCTTCGCCGCTACCCCAACGCTGGCCCAGTTCACCTTCGACACGGGCTGCCTGGTGGCTTTGTCCCTGGTATGCCGAAATCACTTCACCAGCATGACCAATCATTTTCAATTCGCCTTTTTCAATCCAGGCGACTTGCTCACAAAGTTGTTCAACTGACGCCAAGCCGTGGCTCACGAAGACGATCGTGCGACCCTCGCGACGGAATTGTTCAATACGTTCGGCGCTCTTGCGCTGAAAACTTTCGTCTCCGACCGACAGCACTTCGTCAATGAGCAACACTTCAGGTTCAACGTGTGCCGCAACAGCAAAGCCCAAGCGCACGAACATGCCCGACGAATAGTTCTTGACTGGCGTATCAATGAACTCTTCGAGACCAGCAAATTCGACGATGTCCGAAAACTTGTCGGTGATCTCTTTCTTGGTCAAACCCAAAATCGCACCATTCATAAAGACGTTCTCGCGCCCGGTCAGTTCAGGGTGAAAGCCTGCGCCCAATTCGAGCAGTGCCGAAATTCGACCAGTCACTTTGACCGACCCCTTGTCGGGGGTCAAAATGCCGGTGAGGCACTTCAGCAGCGTGCTCTTGCCCGAACCGTTTGAACCGATGACACCGAAGGTCGTGCCCGTCGGGACGGTGAAGTCGATCTCACGGAGTGCCCAGAATTCTTCGTAACGGGCCCGGCGGCCGCGCAAAATGGCAGCTTTGAGATATTGATTTCGCTCGTGATACAGGCGGAAGTTTTTCCACAGTCCAGAGACAACGACGGCTTGGTTTGACATGCTTGACCATTCTTGCCGATTCAGGCGGCTCAGAGGTGCCAGATGACCTGCGTCAAACCTAAATGTCTCAAAGACCGGCGACTACCATCACGAGTAACGCTGTATGACCAAAGAATTACTCAAATCGACAACCTTGGCGGGGAGCAGTCTTGAAAACCACCCATCAGGTATGTGGTCCATCTTTTGAGAGAACTGGTCTACCAGTAGTAGTCATCCCCGTGTACAACGCCCCCGATGAAACCATTCGGTGCTTTGAATCAATAATCGCCCACACTCCGACTGGGGTCGACATCCTCGTCATTGACGACTGCGGCCACGATCGTCTGGCCTTTGAATTGCTCGAATCGGCTGCCGAACGAAGCGGCCTCAATTTCACAGTTCATCGCCTGCCCACAAACAGCGGCTTTGTCGTCGGTTGTAACACCGCTTTCGAGCTCACTGGTCAACGCGACGTCATCTTGGTGAACTCTGATGTCGTGGTCGGGCCCGATTGGTATACGCGCCTCTATGAAGCCGCTCATTCATCGACCGATATCGGCACGGTGACTGCCCTCACTAATTTCGGCACCATCGTGTCAGTCCCTCATCGCAACACCCCAACTCGCCGACTTCCTCATGGGATGTCGGTTGATGAAGCCGCGACCCGCATCGCCAAACGTTCACAACGTCTATACTCAGTACTTCCGACCGCCATTGGTCATTGCATGTACATCACGCGAGCAGCAATTAACTTGGCTGGCCACTTCGACCTCACATTTGCCAAGGGATACGGCGAAGAGGTTGATTTCAGTCAACGATTGATTCGCCTGGGCTTGAAAAACATTTTGGCCGATGACGTTTTTGTCTTTCATAAAGGCGAGGCCAGTTTTGGCGAAGGCGTTGCCGAAACCAAGCAACGCCACCAGAAAATTGTTGACGATCGATACCACTGGTATAGCGACTCTGTGCAACGCGCCAGTACTGAGAATTACTCAAACTTTCCGTTGTCTCTGGAAATCGCTCGCCATGCATTGATTGGCTACACAGTTGGAATTGATGCGACATGTCTTGGCAAGTACTGGAGTGGGACTCAACAACTCACTGCTCAAATCATCTTGGCGCTCGCCGATCAAGACCCACAACAAGATTTCACTGTGATTGTGTCTGAAGCGCTTACTCGTGACCTTCGAAAAGTTTTTGAGTCTCGATCAAACATCACGGTTCAAGCAGTTGGTGATATTTACCGTGACTATCACCATCGTTTCGATGTCATCTATCGGCCTCATCAAATCAATTCGACCGAAGAGTTACGTTGGCTGAAGCGCATCAGCGGCCGCGTAATCGTTGGGCAACTAGACCTCATTTCGTATCACAATCCTTCGTATTTCAAGAATGACCACGAATGGTTGACCTGTCGTCAATTGACGAGTTTTGTATTGAAGGGTGTTGATGGAATCGCCCTGAACAGTGAATTCGTACGCCGAGACGTCGAGCGCGAGGGATTACTTGGCAGAAATGTCGCATCACTTGTCACATATAACGGAATCAACCACCAAGAAATTGGCGAAGTTGCCGTTGCGCAGAAACCAAAACAAATTGACCGCAGTGACGAACAATTCATCTTGGTATTCGGTGTCGCCTACTTTCACAAGGCGCGCCATTTCGCGATTCAAGTACTGAGCGAACTTCAGAATCAAGGTTGGACCGGCAAGTTAGTCATGGTTGGTGCAACGCCCGAAAATGGCAGTTCGTATTCAGAGGAAGCTCGAGCCCTTCTCTTGAACAAGGATCTTCGCAATAACTTGATCAACATCGGCGAAGTCAACGAGGGTGAGAAAAACTGGCTACTTACTCACGCCGCATTGGTGTTGAACCCATCGGTTGCTGAGGGCTTCGGACTCATGCCGTTTGAAGCTGCATTGCATGGCACGCCGGTCGTCAGTTCGCGCTTGGCAAGCCTGCACGAAGTGCTACCCAGTGACGTGAGCAGCATTGAAACATTCAGCCCCGCAACGGTGGCCAAACAATGCCTTGAAGTGATGAACGATCCCGAACTTGCCGAGTCAATCTGTCAATCGTTAGTCAAACAAGCATCAACTTTCACCTGGGATGCGAGTGCCGCAAAAGTTCGACAATTGATGGAAATAGTTCTTGTTCAACCCAAAAACCCACTTGAGGCCATCTGGGGTGCCGGCCCCGACCCGCAAACACTCCAAGCTCCACCAGCGACAACCAGTCAAAGAATCTGGCGCCGTCTCGCACGGCGTTAGCCCACCCCTCACCTCTGATACTCACTAGGCTCTCCTAGGTCATGAAAAGTCTGAAACGAGTCTTTGATTCCCGCGAACTGTTGTGGAATCTGACTCTCCGCGAACTCCGCACCAAGTACCGCCGTTCGTTGCTTGGCTGGGCGTGGTCAA
>JBIIMF010000178.1:0-5870 GCA_044338135.1 Ilumatobacteraceae bacterium
GGATAACCGCTGAAAGCATCTAAGCGGGAAGCCCTTTCCAAGATGAGAATTCCCATGCGGTTAACGCAGTAAGGCCCGTGACGAGACCATCACGTTGATAGGCCGGAGGTGGAAGAGTGGTAACACTCGTAGCCGACCGGTACTAATCGGCCGAGGGCTTAATTAACAGCTCGCGCTTGCTCTGGAGTACTCGGGGATATCCCCGTTTGACAACAGATTTCTGGTGGCCATAGCGGCGGAGAAACACCCGTTCCCATTTCGAACACGGAAGTTAAGCCCGCCAGCGCCGATGGTACTTGGAGGTAGACCTCCTGGGAGAGTAGGTCGCTGCCAGAATTTTTCGATGAAAGACCCCCACTGCGAGCAGTGGGGGTCTTTTGCATTCTCCTGATTATGTTTGCGACGAAATCGGCGATCTGCTCGTAGCCTTGTCTAAATGCCTGAACGCCCCAATTCTGATCGTCGTCGAGATTCACGGGGCGATTCACGTTCTGACTCACGCGGCGATTTCCGTACCGGAGGTCGTTCCAGCACACCTCGACCCGCTTCAGGAACTGGCCGTCCGCCCGGACCTCGTCCGAGCCGCCCCGCTGGCGCTCGCGATGATGATCGTCGCGGTGATTCACGTGGAGATTCCCGTGGTGGTGACCGAGATCGGGCCCCGCGTCGTGAATTTGGCGATCGTCCCGGTGGCGATCGTCGTCCGAGCAGTGACCGTCCTAGCGGCGATCGTGATCGGGCTCCTCGCCGTTACGGATCTGACTCACGTGGCGACTCCCGTGGTGGCGATCGTCCAACCGGAGATCGTCGTCCAGGAGCCGATCGTGGTCCGCGTCGTGAATATGGTGATCGTCCCGTTCGTCGTGATGATTCACGTGGCGATTCTCGTGGTGGCGATCGTGATCGTGCACCGCGTCGCGAGTTCGGTGATCGACCGACTGGTGATCGTGCGCCGCGTCGCGAGTTTGGTGATCGACCGACTGGTGATCGTGCACCGCGCCGCGATTTTGGCGATCGTGACCGTGCACCCCGCCGTGATTTCGGCGATCGACCGAGTGCCGATCGTGGTCCACGTCGTGAATATGGTGATCGTCCCGTTCGTCGTGATGATTCACGTGGTGATTCTCGTGGTGGCGATCGTGATCGTGCACCACGCCGCGAGTTCGGTGATCGACCGGCTCGTCGTGATGATTCAGGCTCTGACTCACGTGGTGGCGATCGTGATCGTGCTCCTCGTCGCTATGGTGCTGGTGCTGGACGCCCGTCGGGCCCACGTCGTGATGACAGTCGGGACGGTGGTCGCCGCAGTGGGCCGCGTCGTGAAGACTTTGCTCCTCGCGGTCCAAAGAACGAAGCCGAACGTCGTCGTGAAGCCGTGCGCTCACGTGGCGGTGGTGAAGTGCGTAAAGACCGCGAGCAAACACCGGTGTCACGCGAAGCCGAGACCTGGGTTGATGAAGGCCGAGTTGAAGACGACGTACGCGAAGCTGCCGAAGGTGCAGTGCGCCGAGCGCTCGCACCGCGACGCACTGTGTCGGCGCGACCAAAAGATGAAGACGAATTAGATCCCCAGACCAAGGCCGATGTTGCGAAAGTTCTCGAGCCAGTTCGTGCGAATCGTTTAAGTGGTCGCTTGAAGGCTGCACAAATCGCTTTAGAGCGCGAGCGTTACTCAGAAGCTAAGCGCATTGCTAAATCACTCACTAAAGAACTCTCTGGTGTGGCTGCAGTTCACGAGGTGATTGGTCTGGCGAGCTATCGCATGGGTCAGTGGCGCGATGCGACTGCTGCTCTTGAGCTTGCTCGTTCGATCCGGTTGCACATTGAAGATATGCCAGTGTTAGCTGACTGTTATCGCGCCCAACGCCGTTGGAGCGATGTTGATGCGGTGTGGGCCGAACTCAAAGAATTGTCACCGTCGCCTGAAGTCATGGCTGAAGGTCGCATGGTTGCGGCAGGTTCACTGTCTGATCGTGGAGAGTTGAAAGACGCCATTGAACTGATGTTGAAAGTGGCCGCAATTCCGCGTCGCGTTCACGAATACCACTTGAAGCAGTGGTATGTCTTGGGCGATTTATACGACAAGGCCGGCAATGTACAAAAGGCCCGTGAGTTCTTCCAGCGCGTTGCTCTGCACGACAAGGAATACGCCGACGTTTCTGAACGTCTTGCATCTTTGTAAAACAGCGTTTCTTCACCGCAAGAGCGGACACCCAGCACACAACAGGTCATCGTCTTAAGGCGATCTGTCTGAAAGGTGTTGTATGTCAACCTCTGAAAACATCGGAGTTAATGTTGTTGTGCTGCGAGGTTCTTTGAGTAGTGAACCAGTGGCTCGTGACCTGAACTCGGGATCATCAGTCATTGGACTAGAAGTGACGACGCGTCACGAGGACGAACCGACTCGTTCGGTGCCAGTGTCCATTTTTGATCCGGCCAAACCCGACGAAATCCTTGCCCTGACGACAGGCGACGAAGTGGTCGTGGTGGGGGCGGTGGCTCGCCGCTTCTTCAAAGTCGCTGGTGGTACGGGTAGCCGCACCGAAGTAGTCGCAACCGATGTGGTGCCGACCCGCCAGAAAGCCAAGGTCAAGAAACTCGTCACACGCCACCTCGAGAGGCTGGGATCGGCGCTGGAGTGACGACTACGCTTGGCAACACCACGGTTTCGTAGCCATAGCCGACAAAGGACTTCCCACATGAACCAAGAGCAGTTAGCCCGCATGCGCAGTGGAGATGGCTTCATCGCCGCACTCGATCAAAGTGGTGGAAGTACTCCGAAGGCCCTTCGTCTGTACGGCATCGAAGAAAACGAGTACTCGGGCGATGCTCAGATGTTTGATCTCATTCACGGCATGCGCAGCCGCATGGTGACGAGCCCGTCATTCGGTGGCAATCGAGTTTTGGGCGCCATTCTTTTCGAAGGCACCATGGACCGCGATATCGAAGGTCAGGGAAGCGCCGACTATTTGTGGAAGACCAAAGGTGTCATTCCGTTCTTGAAGATCGACAAAGGTTTGGCCGACGACGCCGATGGCGTGCAGTTGATGAAGCCCATGCCCGAACTTGATGCATTGCTTGCGAAGGGTGCCAGCAAGGGCATCTTTGGCACCAAGATGCGTTCGGTCATCAAAGAAGCCAATAAGGCTGGCATCGACGCAGTTGTTGCTCAGCAGTTCGCCGTTGGTCGCCAGATTTTGGCCGCCGGTTTAGTGCCGATCATCGAACCCGAAGTTGATATCACCAGTGCAACCAAGAAAGAAGTTGAAGTGTTGCTGAAGGCTGCGCTGCTAGCCGAGCTGAATGCTCAGCCCGCCGATCAGCCCGTGATGTTGAAACTCACATTGCCCGAAGTTGACGATTTCTACCAAGAGCTTGTGAAGCACGCGAGCGTCTTGCGCGTCGTTGCGTTGTCGGGCGGTTACAGCCGCGAAGAATCAAATCAGCGTTTGTCGCGCAACCATGGCGTGATCGCCAGCTTCTCAAGAGCATTAACCGAAGGTTTGTCGGCCAAGCAGAGTGAAGCAGAATTCAATGCCACGCTCGACTCAACGATTCAAGGAATCTTTGACGCCTCACGCACGTGAGAAGTTTTAGTGCAGTGGTCGTTAGTGCAGTGGTCGCACGACTGGACCAGTGCGCAACTTGGGTGTGAAGAACGTTGACTTCGGCGGCATGAGCAATCCTTCATCGGCTGTCCGCTGAATTTCGGCAACAGTCACAGGACGAATCAATACGCCTGCTGCTGCTTTTCCTGAAGCGACGATGTCAACAACAAGTCCGACTCCATGCTGATAACTCACATCATGCGACACGTTGGCGAGTGCATGCTCAAGTCGTGCGCCGTCGAGGTCGCGAATACCAGCGAACATTTCAGGTCGCGGAATCATGAAGGTTCCATTGCCCTGATCATCGATGAGTACAAGCGCACCTTTGTCTTGCATGTCGTAGGTAATCGAGGCAACAACTTTGCCGGCAGGAACGAATTCAAAGAACTTGGTAAAAGTCGCTTGTAATGCCGCAAAATCAATGCCGGTGTACAAACGATGAATTGCTTCAACGCTCAATTGCTCTTCAATGAGTTCGCCCACATATGTCATGGTGAGTTCGGCTGAACCGTTGCTGCCGGTATCGGTCTTGCGCTGTTCATCGCGGAACGTACGACTAATGGCGTAGCGGTGGTGACCATCGGCGATCACCACTTCGTTTGAACTGACGGCTTGCGAAATTGCGGCAACACGAGCCGGATCAGACACTCGCTCAATGGTGTGGGTGACACCTTCGGTCGTGACGGTTCCGAGCAATTCGCCGGGAGCCCGTAACAACTCGGTGAGGCCTGCAGTGAGCGACAAGCCCCACACTGGTGACAAGTTCGTCATGGTGGCGCGAGTTAAATCAAGCCGATCAGTCTTGGCCTTGGGTGTGGTGCGTTCGTGGGGCAACACGCCACCTGCACCTTCGTCAACAACTTCAAGTGCGCCAATGACACCAAAAGTTGTGCGCTCGGTGCCAGCTTCATCGCGAAAGGTCATGCGATAAATCGTGAACGAAGGTTCGGCATCTTCAACCAATACGCCTTGCGTGACCCAATTGTCCAACACATCGCCTGCGGCGTCGTAACGGCCAGGTCCATCAGACTCGACGGGCACATCGATGTGCACGATGTTGTTGGGATGACGTTGCGCCAAGGCTTCACGGTCGGCCTCGGACAAAACGTCGTATGGGGGAGCGGCCACCAAATTCAGGTCGGCTGAGGCGTAACGGAGAGCATGAAATGGTTCAAAACGGGGCACATCTCTAGATTGCCACGCCGATGTCAGTGAGCGCGTGACAAGATCGCTAGGTCATGGATAAATCTTTGAAATTTCCGGTGCTGTGCGACCTTGACGGTGTGGTGTGGTTGGCCCACCAACCCATTGATGGTTCGGCTGATGCGGTCGAGCGTTTGCGGACTGCTGGTCATCGAGTTGTGTTCGTGACCAATAACTCGTCGGCGACGGTGGCCGATCAAGAAGCCGCCTTGCTGAAAGTCGGAATACCTGCAGTGGGCGATGTGATTACGTCGGCGATGGCAGGTGCGCATTTGCTGAGCGCGGGCGAACGAGTTTTGATGTGCGGTGGCCCAGGGCTCGCTGAAGCGATTGCCAAAGTTGGCGCTATTTCGGTGTCACATGATGACGTTGAAGGTGGCGCTCAAGTCGACACGGTCATCGTCGGATTTCATCGCCATTTCGATTACGAGATCATGCGACGGGCCTCAACGGCAATCCGTCGGGGAGCGCGCCTCGTTGGCACAAACGATGACGCCACATACCCGACCCCCAATGGTCCGATTCCGGGTGGTGGCAGTATTTTGGCGGCGATTTCTACGGCTGCCGGAATCGCCCCGATGATTGCCGGCAAGCCCCACCAGGCCATGGCCGACGTGGTGCGGGTGTACGAGCCAAGTGTTGGGCCCGACGCTGTCATGGTTGGTGACCGACCGTCAACCGACGGCGGTTTTGCCACCACGCTCGGATGTCGTTTCGCCTTGGTGCGGTCGGGGGTGACGCCAGCAGAGGTGATGCCGGCTGATCAACCAGGTTGGTTTGAGGGAACCACGCTCGATATCGACGTGCCAAATCTCGCTGGTTTGGCTGATTGCTTGCTGAAATAAGGCTGAGAAAAATCGGGGTAGCGTCTAGTTATGGCTAAGAATCCGATCAACAAAAACTCAATGAAGAAGTTGTTCGACACTGTGTCCCCTATGGGGCCAGATGCCGCCGAAAAGTTTGTGCGTGAGTTATTGAAAGCTGGCGAAGAGCGTCGTCGCGATGCTGAAAAAATCATTGCTGAAGTCGCAGTTGCGGGCCGTAAATCGGCTGAACAAT
>JBIIMF010000003.1:0-58183 GCA_044338135.1 Ilumatobacteraceae bacterium
ATGTATCTCCACTTACGATTCGCTGATGGCGAAAGATATTGCCATCAGGGTGGATCTGTTCGGCAACACCTGCGATGCAATCTTCCGGATCGGTCACGGGAGTCAAAACTTCGTAGGTCACCTTGATTGCCGCCAAAGCGCGTTGACACGTTTCGGGATGGTCCGCTGCAACAGCAGCGATAGGTTCTCCGCTGTAACGAACGGTGTCACCGATCGCCGCAAACACTGGTTGATCTTGAACGATCAGGCCGTACGTCAATTTTCCGGGCACATCGACAGCGGTGACAACTGTGGCGACACCATCGATTGCATATGCGCCCGAAACATCAATTGCAACAATGCGGGCATAGGGGTGTGGGCTTCGCAGCGTTGCGCCCCACAACATTTTGTCGGCCCACATGTCACTTGAAAAGGCGAATCCTCCTTGGACCTTGGCGACACCATCAGGTCGGCTTGCGCTTGTCCCTAGGGTTCCATGACGTAACGATGTCGAAGCGGCAGTAGTGCTCACGAGTTTGCTCTCCGTTGATCAGCGACCGTTCGAACTGCTTCTAAAATTCGGCCGTATCCGGTGCAGCGACAGATATTTCCAGAAAGTGCCTCGCGAATCTCATCATCAGTCGGGCTTGGATTGCTCTCGAGAAGATGATGAACAGCGACAATGAATCCAGGCGTGCAAAAGCCGCACTGAACTCCGCCTTCAGACAAGAATGCCGACTGGACGTCGGTGAGTGCGCCATTCGGACCAAGACCTTCAACTGTCAAAATCTCTGTATTGACGGCATCTGCAGCCATGACAAGACACGAGCAAACTGCTTTGCTGTCTACGATCACCGTGCAGCTTCCACATTCACCTTGCTCGCAAGCACCTTTAGACCCAGGTAGACCAAGACGCTCACGCAAGACATACAAGAGGCTCTCGCCGATCCATGCGTCTTTAACCTGATGCACTTGTCCGTTGACGCTTAACGAGTAAATCTCATTTGACTGACCAGAAACCGGAATATTGATACTCATGAAAATGACCTCAGCAATAGACGTTGAGCTAGTACGCCAACGGCATGGCGTCGATATTCAGCGGTTGAACGATGATCGTCAATGGGACGCGATTCTTGCGCAACCCTCTGACCAAACTCTTGAGCAACTACGGGATCGAGTGTTGATTCCGCACGAAGTGACATCGTCTTCATCAACCAAGTTTCGGCTCCATGACAACGGATGACTGTTGGTCCGACCGATCCCAGTGCGATGGAAACAATTCCTTCGTCTGAGTCGCGAACAAGACAAGCTGATGCAGTTGAAATGACCATCGCATTGCGCGTTCCAACTTTTGCATACCCCTGCCAACCATCAACAATTGGCATTGAAACTGAATGGACGAATTCTGCTGGGCGAAGTGAATTCTTTTTGACACCAATCATGAAATCTGAAAATTCAACATCACGATTTCCATCCGGACCGATGACATGAATGGTTGCGTTTAAAGCTGCGAGGACCGGTAGAGAATCTCCAGCCGGCGAGCAAGTTCCAAGGTTCCCGCCAAGTGTTCCTGCAGCACGAATCTGAGGAGAACCGACTGTACGGGCGGCTTGGGCTAAAGCCGGAACTAATCGCGCAATCTCGCCCTGCTCCATGTCGGCATAGGGCAGACCCGCTCCAATAGTGATACTTCGCTGAGTCGAGCGGACCGACCATTCGGACAACTCTTTTACTTGGCGCAAACTAATCATGGTTTCGGGTTTGCGTCCGTGCAGGTTCACCTCAACCATGTAGTCGGTGCCCCCAGCGAGCAATTTTGCCGCGGGGTGCTCTTGAAAGATGTCGACGAGTTCATCAACGCTTCGGGGAATGAGGACTGGCACGGGTTCAGTTTACATTTTGTAAACAACTGGAAAGAGGACTTAACCGTGAGAGAGTCGCAAATCTCGGGCGTTCAAGCGCATTTTGATGAGTGACACTGCTCCGCCAATCATCATGACGCTGATGACCACCAGATAGGCCGTCCAGGGGAGGTTCTTGCCAGTTGTGAGAAGGTAGACGTCGGGAGCAGCGAAGCTCGACAACGTGATGAATCCCCAAAACATCGAATTGAGTATTTGATGGGTTGAGAGGGCGAGAACCATTTTTGCGGTTGCCCGAGCGAAAATTGGTGATGAAACGAACTCAAACGCCGCGAAAATCCAGATATTGACTCCATATTGAGCTAAAAATACGTCAGCAAAGACAATTCGGAAGATGCTCCACACCAAGACAGCGATAAACCAGGCGCGTTCCAGTGAATTTTGCCTCGTTGCCACAGTCTGAAGGCTAAAGGGGCGTAGGGTTTTCGGGCTGTGTTTAATAAATCTCAATCTCGATCAGAGTCGACGGTGAGTCCGTCTCGAGATATGTCTCTTGCGCTACACGCCTTTACTGCAACTGGCGTTCTGGTCGGTATGGCGGCGTTAGTGGCCGTTCTCGATGGCTCGGCACGCTTGGCCATCATTTGGTTACTCGTCGCACAGCTGATTGACGGAATCGATGGTCCATTGGCCCGTCGACTGTTACCCGACGAAGCGACCACAAAGTTTGACGGTTACGTGCTCGATCTCGTGATCGACTTCGTCACGTGCGTTCTCGTTCCGGCCGCGTTCCTTTGGGAATTCAATATGGTAAGTCACGATCGATCAGGAATGATTGCCGTCGCTGCACTCTTGATGTTCTCGTGCTTGTGGTTTAGCCGCACCGACCAACAAGATTCAGACAGTTGGTTTCATGGTTTCCCTGCATCGTGGAACATGGTGATTCCCACATTGTGGCTTTTAGATAGTCCTCATTCAGTCACGTTGATCGTTGTGGCTTGTTTATCAATACTCACGATGACCAATGTGCAGTTTGCTCATCCCGTTCGCGTCGTTCAGTGGCGAGTGTGGAATATGGCGGCAATTTCAATTTGGGTATTTGGCGTTCTTTTCGGAACTATTTGGTCACCCGGCATTCCAGCGCCCTTTGTAGCGTTGATCTTTGTTGGACCTTCGATGGTTGCAGCAGCGACCGTCGCTCGTCATATCGAAGTGTCTCGTGATGTTCGACTATTTCGTCATCGCTAGATCTCAGCCAAAAGACTGAAATTATGACAAGCCGTCCCAGTTGGCGAAAGTATCAATTGTCGCTTTAACGTCACCCAATGGATACAGAATGGGGCAAGTGCATCCGTGGTCGATGTAATGCTTCACCTTGGCGCGGGCTTCGGCTGGTGTTCCACTGGCCGTTAACATCTGAACAATTTCGTCGGGGACCAATTTGCTGGCTGCGACTACCTGTTCGTGACTCGCTGGCCAAGTGAGAACTTCGCCAACTTTGTCGAGTAACGATTGAGGCACTCCAGAGGCTTTCATAATGTGAGGCTGCTGACCTAGATATTGAGTCACCATGAGACGCGCCATATCAAGAGCTGTTTGTCGGTCCTCGTGCACACTGCACACGACAAGTTGTGGCCGGTCAATGTCGCTGAGCGACTTGCCGGCCTTAGCGGCTCCCTTTTCCAGAGCCTCGAGAGCCTGATCGTTGTAGTCAGGAGAAACGAGATAGTTCAAAACGGCACCGTCAGCAATCTCGCCCGTGAGTTCCATCATTTGCATACCTGTTGCACCAATGTAAATCGGAACATCCTTGGGCCGCCGTTCCTGATAGACGTAGTCGAGTTCAACTCCATCAAGATGAACATATTCACCGTGAAAAGTGACGGTTTCATTATTCAATAGAGCTCGCACCGACGTCACGATTTCTCGCATCACGCGCAGCGGCTTCGCTCGATCAATACCGACCTTTTGCGCTAACGGATCCCACCAAGCACCGATACCCAAAATCACGCGACCGGGGGCCAAGTCGTCGAGTGTTGAGAAGGTTGCAGCGAGTCGAGCTGGATTGCGGCTCCAGCAGTCAACAACGCCGCTTCCTACCTTGATGCGGTCGGTGACACTTGCAAACGCAGCCATCGGAACCGTCGCTTCGCGAACGAGACGACTCTCTGCCTGCCACACTGCATCAAAACCTTTGCTTTCTGCATATTGCGCAAACTGCATGCCCTCGCGAATTGGATGTGCATCCTGAAGATAGATCGCAACGGATTGAGTGCTCTTTGATTGGCTCATAATTGTTCGTGCCCTTGTGTCGTGTGGATGTTTAGAGTTTGGAAAATAGTCGTTCTGCAGCTTCGGATGCCTTGCGGCGCACTTCGCTGAGATCTACTCGCGTGGGTTGACCTTCTTGAAGCAGTACTTCGCCATCATGGGATCGAACATCGATCGCACGAATACCGGGAGTAAATGCCGCGTGCCACGGACTGTCGCTGTGGTCGTAGTTCCAGGTCACCTGATCATTGCGACACTCTGGAATGAAGTCGTAGCTGTTTTCAAGCCAGGACCAAGCTAAGTCAGGGGAGAGCGTTACGTCCTCGGCTCGATACGCGACGTAGGCCAAGCGCATTTCTTCGAGCATGTCGGCACCGATTCCGTCGGTGCCGAGGATGACATTGTTTTTACGCTGCGCAGGCCGCGCATAGCCGACACCGTTATTCATATTGCTCCGCGGGTTATGAGCGATAGTTCCGCGTAGATCGCGGTCGAGGTGAACACAATGAACTAAAAGCCAGTTCTCTTGAGCGAGACCTTCTAGTCGTTCACCCGCAGCAACATCATCGATACCTTCAGCAACATGAATGTGCACACCCACGCCTAGATCAACCGCTAGTCCTGCAGCGTCGTTTAACAACTTATCAGAGCATGTGAATGCCGCGTGCACGCCCACCATGCCACGACCACCGCTGGCGATGAAGCGTCGATTTTCTTCAAGTCCACGTTGACCAGCTTCGACACCGTGACGATCGGTGACACCGTAGGAACAAACAACTTTGACGCCGACTTCCTCGCAGGCCTGTGCGATCACGTCAAGACTTCCTTCAATTGCATTGGGGCTTTCGTGATGGTCAATGATCCCAGTTGTCCCGTTCATCAAGGCTTCAACGGCACCCAATTTTGCGGACCAATAGATCATGTCAAGATCGAGGGCGCAATCTAAGCGCCACCAAACTTGTTGCAAAATCTCTAAGAAGTTGCTGGGCTGTTTTGGGGGAGCAGGCATACCTCGGGCGAGGGATGAGTACAGATGGTGGTGACCGCAAACAAGACCAGGTGTGGTGCTTGACATGTCAGTCGTCGTCTTCGTTGGTGGGACGCATTGGTAACACTGTTCGCCATTGGCCGTCGTAGTCGTGCAGAGCAGCAGCTACAGCCCCGGCAGTTGGCACAAGACCAATTTCGCCTACTCCCTTGATTCCATAAGGAGAATTTGGCTCGGGAGATTCAACCAATACAACTTTCACTGGCGGCATATCTTTGGCTCGAATAATTCCGAGTGAACGTAGTGTCGTATTCGTGGGGAATCCTGTTTCGGGATCTGATGGAAAGTTTTCTGATAGTGCGTAACCAAGTCCCATATGCACAGAACCTTCGATTTGACCTTCGCACAAAGTTGGATTGACTGCTCTACCCACATCGTGAGCGGCCACAACATCGGTGACTTTTCCAGTTGATCGATCAACAGTTACTAGTTGTGCGGCATATCCAAATGTTGAGTGGATCGTTGGATTCTCTACCTCGCCTAACTTCTGGGTCCAGTCGACTCGGTATTCTCCGTAGTGATCGACGCCAACCGCACAGTCGGCTGAGCGTGCGGCTTCACAGGCGGCCTTTACTGCTCCAGCCCCCATTAATGTTCCGCGTGATCCAGTGGTCTGACCAAATCCGAGTTCGCGAGTTGTATCAACGATGACGCGAATCTTGTCTGGATCAATACCGAGTTCGTGAACCGCTACTTGCAATGCAACGGTGTTGATTCCTTGACCCATCTCAGTCCATCCATGACGAACCTCAACAATCCCGTCAGCACGAAAGTGAACCACAGCACCACTGACTTCGTTGAATCCGTTACCTAGGCCAGAGTTCTTCAGACCAAGACCGAGCCCGACGGCTTGCCCGGACGCGATCGCTTCGTCGTAAAAGGGTTTGATTTCGTCGAGACACCGTTCGGCGCCCAGACAACCATCATCCATAATCTGACCAGGGCCCCATACGGCTCCTGGCTTGATGACATTGCGTTTACGCATCTCCCAACCCGAGATACCGACTTTTTGTGCAAGGCGATCCATGATGCCTTCCATAGCGAACTGGGCTTGATTGGCTCCAAAGCCGCGGAAAGCACCACACACCGGATTGTTAGTTCGCGCAGCAATGGCCTCAACGTCAATGTTGTCCATCGCGTACGGGCCGCTTGCGTGACCAGCCATGCGCTCAAGAACTTTCATACCGACACTCGCATAAGCGCCGCTGTCACCGAGTGCACGAACCCGAAGAGCGACCAGACGACCCTCATCGTCGCAAGCCGCGGTGTATTCCATGTGGATCGGGTGGCGTTTGGCGTGCATCAAAAATGATTCTTCACGCGACAAAGTGCATTTCACAGGAACGTCGAGCAACCAAGCTGCAAGAGCAGCATGAGCTTGATTGCTCATGTCTTCTTTACCGCCGAAGGCTCCACCGTTTGTTACCAATTCAACGGTGACTTGCGCATTGTCAATACCGAGAACGCGGGCAATGTCATTACGATCATCCCAGACCCCTTGACCACCCGAATAGACATGAAGATTCCGAACGCCATCGATAGAAGAAGGCACTGCCAGCGAACTCTCGGGTTCTAAGAATGCATGTTCAATTCGTTGAGTATCGAAAATTTCGTGCACGACATGAGGCGCTGCGGCCAAGGCAACTTCTACGTTGCCGCGTGAATACTTACTGATACTCAAAATATTTGAATCAGTTCCCCAAACGGCGATTTCTTGATTGGTGATGGCGAACAAGGGATCAGTAATCGGCTTGAGAGGGGCGTACCGGACATCTACAAGAGATACTGCTGCTCGCGCTGCTATTCGTGTGTCTGCAACAACCACTGCCAATACATCACCGGCGTAACTCGTGCGACCGCCGACTGGAATCATGACGGGCCAATCTTTGTAGATCAATCCAACACGTAGTTCGGCGGGGATGTCCGCAGCTGTGAAGACACCGACTACACCAGAGGCATTCTTTGCAACCTCGGTATTGATCGCCATCACGTCAGCACGAGTGTGCTCAGCAAGGACTAGGGCTGCATGCAGCATCCCAGGAATACGAATATCATCAACGTAACCCCGATCGCCGAGAGCTAACTCCTTAGCTTCATACTTCATTCCACTTGAACCAATTCCAGTGGGTTGTACGGGTTGGAGCTTCTTTCCCTGAGCGACCGCCTCTATCGCATCGAGAACCTTGACATATCCGGTACAGCGACAAAGATTTGCTCCTAAGTGCCGACTCATATCGGCCTTGGTGAGCGACGAACCCTTCTTGTCGATTTGCCCTTTCGCCCGCATCACTATTCCAGGGATACAAAAACCGCATTGCAAACCACCGCAAGCAGCAAATGCTTTGGCATAAGAATCGCGTTCAACATCATCGAGACCCTCGAGAGTGACAATTGATTTTCCAGCGACTTTTTCAAGTGACTGTTGGCAACTCACGACAACTTTGCCGTCAATCATCACTGTGCAACAACCACATTGACCTGATGGTGAGCAACCGTCTTTGGGTGACGTGATGTCTAATTCGTCTCTCAGGGCAGCCAATAGGTGTGGATGTTCAGCGCTCACTGAGACGTCTTGCCCATTGACTTGCAACGAGATTCTTGAACTAGCTCGTTGATGAGGGTTCTGCACAATGTCAGTCATGTGCTTTCCGATCTAATGCCGCAACGTTCTGGGGCGAGACAACTGTGCCGCGCTGTTTCGTAATACGCTGATACACCTCGGGACGGCGATAACGATCGAAGTTGAACAGAGTTTCCTTGTAACGCTGACACCAATCAAGATCGCAGGCTGCAACGATGAGTTCATCATCAGTAGTGAGCGTTTGGGCAACTATCTGTCCGCTCGGAGCGACGATGCAAGTTTGACCGAGTGAATCGACGCCTTCTTCGACGCCGCCTTTAGCAACTCCGACAACCCACGTACCGTTTTGGTAGGCGCCAGATTGCATCACGAGAGAGTTATGGAATCCCTGCAAAATATCTTGACTCGGGTCCGGCACGTAATGAATCGGCGTGTTGTAGCCACACAAAATCATTTCGACACCCTGAAGACCCATTTCGCGATACGACTCTGGCCAACGACGATCATTACAAATCATCATTCCGAAGAGGCCGCCAAAAGCTGCCCAGACGCCGAAACCTTCAGGACCGGGTTCGAAGTAATAACGCTCAGCATGCTGAAAAGGGCGGTCAGGTTCGTGGTGTTCGTGACCAGGTATATGAACCTTGTGATACTTGGCCACCACGGTGCCATCACGTTCAACCAAAATCTGTGTGTTAAAGCGATGGACCACACCTTGTTCATCAGGTTCGGTCAGTTCTGCGTACCCCAATGAGAATCCAATTCCTAGTTTCTTGGCCTCATCAAAAAGGGGCTGAGTTTCAGGGCTCGGCATCGACTTCTCGTACCAATGATCAGCTTGCGAAATATCGTCAACAAACCAGCGAGGGAAAAATGTTGTCAGTGCCAATTCGGGAAAAACAACAAGATCGCATGATCGTGCCTTTGCTTGTTGCAAAAGCTTGATCAAACGTTGAACAACGCTCGCACGCGAATCAGTTTTTTGAATCGGACCGAGTTGAGCGGCTCCAACAACTACGACGCGTGATTGCAGAGTCATCATTTGCTTCCATTCTGAAGTGCGATGTCAAGATGAGGGAGGTCAAGATGAGCGAGTGTCCACATGGCGTCCAACAGGATATTGGCTCCGGCGACAAGGTCGTCAGTGCTCGTGAATTCGGCAGGATTGTGGCTGATGCCCTCAACCGATGGGGTGAAGATCATTGATGTTGGGCACACTCGAGCCAGCATTTGAGCATCATGACCTGCCCCCGAAGGCATGCGCATCACTGAGCGGTTGTGTGTCTTGGCCAATGTTTCAACCAAATCAATCAGACGTTCATCAAATTGAACAGGTTCAAATCGAGCGAGAACCTTCGAAGAAACCCGAACACCCTCAGTTTCGGATAACTCTTTGATCTTCTGCGCGATCTTCAATTCAACTTCTTGAAGAATGTTTTCATCAGTGTTACGAACATCGAGCGTCAGCGTTGCGCTCTTCGGAACCACATTGATCAAGTTCGGTTGCACATCGATTTTTCCAACAGTGCACACTTGATTACCGCCATACTCTTGGGCGATCTGACGGAGAAAAACTGTGATCTCTGCTGCGATATATGCCGGGTCGTGTCGCAATGACATCGGCGTCGTTCCTGCATGATTACTTTGCCCCATAATTGTGACTTCTTGCCACGAGATTCCTTGAACACCTGTTACCGCGCCAATCTGGACACCTTCTGCCTCGAGGCGAGGGCCCTGTTCTATGTGCAGTTCAACAAAGGCATGCGGCGGCACGCTTGGACACGGAGCGCTCCCGTCGTATCCGATCCGCTGCAATTCATCTCCGAGAACCGCACCGTCTATAGCAATCGTGTCGAGCGCAGTCTCAAGTGACAAACCTCCAACGTAGACCAGCGCACCCAACATGTCGGGTTGGAAGCGGGCTCCCTCTTCGTTAGTAAATACTCCAACTGCAATTGGTCGGGCTGGTTGCAGTCCCGCGGTCATCAAAGTCTCAATAACCTCGAGGCCAGCGAGCACTCCGAGGTTCCCATCAAAACGTCCACCAGTACGAACAGTGTCAATATGACTTCCTGTCATGACAGCAGAACCACTTCCGACATTCCATGTTCCGACGATGTTGCCCACGCCATCGATTGAAATTTCGAGACCAAGATCTCGCATCCAAGCCACGATGAGATCACGACCATATCGATCGTCATCGGTGAGTGCGAGGCGGCAAGACCCTCCACCGTCGATTGGACCCACTTTGGCTAGGTCGTTGAGACGTCCCATTAAACGATCCTGTGAAATCAGTACGCCCTGATTTGAGGGGAGATTCACTTCAGGAAAGGGACTGGTGTGCGACACGGGCTAAGTTTACATTTTGTAAAGGCAAATGCCGATGACCCTGGGTCGGCCAAACGACAAGAATCGGATCCAATGACTGGCAGCGAAATCACGGTTTTGTTGTTGGCGGTCGGAATAGCCGCGGTTGTGCAAAATATCGTCGGATTTGGCTTTGCCCTTTTGGCAGTACCCCTGATGGTTTTGGCCGTGGATCCCCACGACGCTGTCATCACTTCGACTTTTCTTGGTCTAGGCAGCTCAAGCTTCCAAGCATTTAATGGTCGTCGGGATGCCCAATGGTTTCTCGTGAGGCGATTGTCTTTGTCAGCACTTTTCGGCATTCCCTTTGGTCTTTTGGTTTTTAACCTTGTTGATGAACGGGTTCTCAAAGGATGCCTAGCAGCAGGGATCTTCTTGGCGGTTCTTTTCTTGGCCCGAAACTCAAATTTCAGGCACTCCAGCCCCCGCCTAGAAATTGTCTCTGGTTTCTTGAGCGGAGCTCTGTCATCGTCTTTATCTACCAACGGGCCGCCGTTAGTTTTCGCCTTACAAGGACGAGGTTTACCGATCGCTCAGTTTCGAGCGACGATTAGTGCGATCTTTACAATCTCTGGCGTCATCACTCTTGCGTCATTTGTCGCCATGGGTGATGTGAATTCCGATTCGCTGATTGGCGTGGTGATGAGCTTGCCCGTACTTGGATTAGGAATTCTGCTTGGGCAGAAACTCAAACCACGGCTGAGTGAAGAAAACGCTCGACGTTTCGTCCTTGTGCTTCTGTTGGCGGCTGGTTGTTCCGCGTTCATTGGCGCAATCGTGGGCTAAGGAACAATTCTCGTCACCCAGCAAAAATCGTCGTCCACTGATCTTTCGTCATTGGCTTTAAAACAAAGTTGTGCTGTTGCACCTCTGCGAGAGTTTCATGAGCTGGTTGTGAGTATTGGTGACCGGGGTAAATGATTGTCGAGCTTGGCAAACTATTGAGAGTTTGCAAACTGTGATACATCATCTCTGGATCGCTTCCGGGTAAATCGGTTCGACCACAACCATCTAGAAAAAGCGTGTCCCCAGAAATCAAACATCCGTTGACCAAAAAGCACTGTGAACCGGGAGTGTGACCTGGTGTGTGAACCAAGGTGATGTCGATATTGCCAACTTTGACAATGTCACCAGCCTCATGAGCAACGAGATCGGTTTCAGAAACACCAGTTGTACGCAGCACCCAAGGAGCCTCTTCTTTATTGACATGAATGCCGACTGATCCATGTTCAAGAAGTCGGGTGATTCCTTCAATTCGATAGTTCATCATTGAACCGCCGATGTGATCGGGGTGATAGTGCGTCGCCAATGCACCGGTGATCTTCATTCCGTCATTATTTGCGTAGTTGACGAGGTCATCGACGGCGTAGGCAGGGTCAATCACCATGCATTCACCAGTGGAGCGATCACCAATCAGGTAGACAAAGTTGACCATCTGCTGGGCAAGAGAGTCCCCGACGGCGAAGTCACGACCAGAAAGCAATTGCTTGAAATACACCTGATTATCTACGTTTTCTTTCACGCTTTTAGGCTAGACGCTCCAGTAGGGCTTGAACTTGATGGAGGTGTAGTTCTCTCAGGAGCGAGCTCGCCTTCTAACATGACTTTTATGTCAGCGGAGAATCAACAGAATCATGGAGTTCTTGATTCACTGACCGAGGGTCAAAGGATCCCTTTCGGTGGCAACCGATGGACCGCCGTTACAGCAAAACTGGCACAAGAATTTGTTGCGGGGGACCGGTTGGTCGTCATCCAGGAAAATGGGGATCTGCTACGCATCCCAGGTTCAGTTGCCGAGATCGCTCACAGCGCTGTCGCGAGTGCTCGAACCGCTTTTGCTGAGTTGTCTTCTGTTGACTCAGTGCGCATCACCGATTTTTATGCAACCTTCGCCGCCAATCTGCAAGACGACACTATCTTCAGTCAAATAAAGATCGCGAACGATCGTGATGTCGTAGATGCCAGTCAGAGAGGTCGATCGACAACCCGTCTTGAGTTGAGCGAGAAGATGCGCAGCGACATGATCACAGCTCTGCGTATGTGGCGCGACCTCGGCGAAACAACAACGACTCCCGAAACTGTGCAACACGATTCATGGACTGTCGAAGCTCACAAGGCTCCATTAGGCGTTGTCGGATTCGTGTTTGAAGGACGACCAAATGTCTTCGCCGATGCAACCGGTGTTCTGCGTTCCGGAAATACAGTCGTGTTTCGTATTGGTAGTGATGCGCTCAACACCGCCCGCGCGATCATGAACTTTGCTCTCATCCCAGCTCTCGAACAAAGTCGATTACCTCTCGGAAGTGTGCAACTCGTTGATTCACCAGAACGGTCGGCAGGGTACGCACTGTTTTCGGAGCCAGGTCTGTCTCTCGCTGTCGCCCGAGGTAGTGGTCAGGCAGTTGCTCAACTTGGTGCAGTAGCGCGCCAATCAGGAATCCCTGTCAGCCTTCATGGCACTGGTGGAGCTTGGGCCATTGTTGGCCAGACCTCTGACGCCATTGATCTCGCGCAACTCATTTGCCATTCACTTGACCGCAAAGTTTGTAATACATTAAATGTTTGTTGTGTTCCTCTCGACCGTCATGACCTATTGCTGGCGGTACTCAATGGTGCAGTACTGGCCGCAAAAGGACGCCAAGGCAAACTCGTTGTCCACGCCATAGGTACATTTACGTCTCAAGTTCTTGGTGAGATGTATTCGTCAACTCATCTGTTTGAACTGATCGAGCACGATGACGACGAGGCTTTGAGTACTGAGTGGGAATGGGATGAACATCCAGAGTTTGCAATTCGCCTCGTGTCCGATACCCAAGAAGCAGTAGAACTCTTCAACTCTTATAGTCCTCATTTTGTGTTGTCGTTAGTTAGTTCAGATGTGTCGGAAATAGAATCGGCTTACCAATCATCTGAATCTCCATTTTTCAGTAATGGATTTACTCGCTGGGTCGACGGGCAGTACGCGCTCAACCGACCTGAGCTAGGTCTCTCAAACTGGCAAAGTGGAAGACTCTTCGCTCGAGGTGGAATTTTGTCGGGCGATGGAGTCTTTACAACTCGCTACGTGATGAAACAGTCCGATCCTCAGCAGCATCGCTAAGCATCAACCACCGGAGATTTTGTCAATTATTCCATTAATCATTCGCGCTGGTCGACCTGTCTTGTCTTCCTTCCAATCAGCCAACGTCGCCAATTTGGTTAATGAGTTCACCGCGACATAACGCAACGGCTCTATTTCCCATTTCTTTGAGAGGTGATTGACACAAGAAAGTTGCGTTAATTCAGATGATCTTTCGCAAACCAAATCAGCAAGGGTTCGACCCACCAAGTTAGACGTAGATACTCCATCGCCGACGTAGCCTCCTGCAGATCCAAGACCGGTTAAGGGGTTAAACGAAATACTAAATGTCCAGTCGCGAGGCGCAGCGAGAGGCCCGCCCCAATGATGCGTAAATTCGGCCCGTTCAAGAACTGGAAATAATTCAATCAACGTCGAACGTAAACTCTGTGCGACCTTTTGATCGACATCAAAACTCGGCATTATTTTGGATCTGAAGTGGTAAGGAGCACCGCGACCGCCAAAAGCCAACCGATTATCAGCGGTCCTTTGACCGTATATAACCATGCTTCGCCCATCGTTGAATGAGGGGCGGCTACCTAGTCCAATTTCAGGCCAGACGTCATCCGAAAGTGGTTCGGTTGCGACCATCATTGAATACAGCGGGATCACTGAGCGCTGAGCCTGAGCAAAGCTCGCGCTGAAGGCTTCGGTTGTTCGCAAGACAGTTTTTGCTTTGTATGTCTTCAGTTGCGTTTGCACTTGGCCACTCGCAAATGAAAGCACCTGAGTGTTCTCAATAATTTCTGTTCCTTGAGCACGGACAACTCTGGCCAGTCCGACACATAACTTCTTTGGATGCAACACAGCGCTTCGCCTATCGAAAAAACCACCATTAGTTTTCGACATTTGCACAAGATTTAGTGAATCATCACGATCCAACAGTTGGTAGGAATCATCGCCGTACCCATAATCACGAAGACTGCGAATACGACTTGTCGCACGTTCAACTTGGTTCACAGATCGAAGTACTTGAATTGATCCACCTTGCGCGAAATCGCAATCAATACCCATCGCGATTGTTTGATTTTTGATTTCATCCAACGTAGCGAACATGGCATTTTGCATCGCGATCGCTTGATCTCGCCCATGTCGGTCAGCAATTGAGTCAAGGGACATGGGCATAATCGTTGAGCACCATCCGCCGTTACGCCCACTGGCACCAAATCCAACCGAGTTCTTTTCAATAATTGCAATCCTCAAAGAGGGTTCGTTGAGATGAATGTAGAAGGCAGTCCATAATCCCGTATAGCCGGCTCCAATTATCAGAACATCAAATTCATCGCATACTTGATTGTCACCAACATGTGAAGAAACTTGATCATCTATTTCATTCCATAAGCATGTCTCAGGAATTGCTGGGATTGTCATAGTTCACACCAAAATGTGATTATCAATGAGACGGACACCATCAAGAATCACGGCGACAACGATGACACAGCCTGGTGATGCCGATGAAAGTTCTTGCAAAGACGCACTATCAATCACCTTGACGTAATCAATCTCCGCCGATGTCGGAGCAAGGACCGACACCACAGACTCAACCAATCGCTTTGACTCACGAATTCCCGAGGCGAATTGAGCCTGCGCTGCATGTAGACCCTGGGAAATTGCTACTGCCTCCTGCCGCGCCGAAGTGGAGAGACGTACATTACGACTAGACATCGCTAGACCATCGTGTTCACGAATAGTTGGCGCCATGATCAACCGAATCGGCATATCTAGATCAGCAACCATTCTTTGAATCACTGCGAACTGCTGGAAATCTTTTTGACCAAAAACCGCGATATCCGGACGGCCTGCCGAAAAGAGCTTGGTCACGACAGTTGCGACTCCAGAAAAATGACCTGGACGTGAAGCGCCTTCTAAGAGATCGGTAATCCCTTCAATGTGAACGCTGGTCGAGAAGCCTGAACCATACATTGTGTCCACTGTTGGGGCATACAGATAATGCACTCCATGTTCTTCGAGCAGTTGTACGTCGCGATCCATTTGAAGTGGATACTTTTCAAAATCGCTTGAGTTGTTGAACTGCAAAGGGTTCACAAAAATCGTTGCGACAACAACGTCTGCTTGCTGATGTGCAACGTCAAAGAGGGAAGCGTGACCTTGATGAAGTGCACCCATCGTGGGGACCATGCCCACGACTTCACTCTTTGCATGACACTTACCAACGGATTGACTTAATTCCTGGGGAGTGCGGAGGATGTGCACAATCTTTAGTGGAAAGAGTGAGCGTCATCGGGGAAAGCACCGCTGCGCACATCAGAAATGAAAGCTTGCGTCGCCTCAATGGTTGAAGTACGTAAGTCGGCGTAATGCTTGGCAAAGCGATATTTCGAGTCGCATAGACCTAGAACATCATGGAGAACTAAAACCTGTCCATCGCAATTGATCCCAGCGCCAATGCCAATTGTTGGAATACTGACCTTTTGCGTGATCTCTTGAGCGAGTTCCATGGGAACGCCTTCAATAACAATCGCGCTTGCGCCTGACTGTTCAACCGCGTGAGCGTCTTCAAGGATTCGTTCACGCCCACCAGCTTCAAAACCTTCGGTGCGACCTTGCACTCTGAATCCACCCATGCGATGAACACTCTGTGGTGTCAAACCGATATGTCCAATGACAGGAATATCCACTCGAGTAATCGCGGCAATGGTGTCGGCCATGTGCACGCCACCTTCAAGCTTGATGCATTGAGCGCCATTCTTCATCAACACAATTGACGACTCGACACCTTGTTCGGGACTGATCTGATACGAACCAAAAGGTAAGTCGCCAATAACAAGCGCCTTGGTATTTGCTCGTGCCACGCAGCGCACGTGGTACGCCATTTCGTCAAGATCAACCGGGATCGTGTTGCTTGTTCCTTGAACAACCATGCCAACTGAATCGCCGACCAGAATCATGTCAATTCCTGCCTCATCCACGAGGCGAGCAAAGGTAACGTCGTATGCCGTGATCATCGTCATGCGGCGACCTTCGGCCTTCCACGCCGCAAGATCGGGGACCTGAACTTTCTTACGATCGTTGGGCAGCGATGGCATCACAGAACCTCTTAGGGTCGATACGGGGGAACAGGTACTAAAACAGCAGAGCGAAACCTAGCGAGATCGGTCCACAGTTTGTTGTTTCGGGGTCTGATTTTTTGTGATTTAGGGCATGCCCCTTATTGGTGCACGAACGCGGAGGGGCAGAGATCGCGATAGCTCAGCATTCCTCCACTGGACGAAGCCTGCAAAATGGCTTCTGTGCAGGCTTGGGCAAACATGTCGGCACCTGCGGCCAGTACTTTGTTCAGGAGTGCTGGACGACCAACCGGATCGCCAAATATTGGCTCATCTTCGGACAGAACCAAATCGCCTGGACCCACCGACAGTCCAAAAATCGTGTCTCCGTCATTCATGAGATGCGCTGGGCGCACGGCACGAGCGAGACCGTCGTGTGCCACTGCAGCAAATTTGGTGCACTCCGACTTTGATAATCGCAAATTGGTTGCGACCGTACCGATTGTGGTGTTTAACGACGTCTCAGGAGTTGTAACGGGCACTGCGAGTGCTGACAAATAGTCACGCAGTGCTCGACGGTCACTGGCGTTTGGACGACGCAGACGCGTTGTGGACTTGTGCCACGGCAGACACGTATCTGGATTAATCACAGAACCGATCGAGTTCACAACAGCAATTGCCGAGACAACGTGTCCATTGTCAAGACGCGTGCTGGCCATTCCGATACCGCCTTTAAGTCCACCGGATCGCGCCCCCGAACCAGCCCCGACACAGCCCACATCAGTCGAAACAGACTTCGCCAACTTCGCGGCACGATAACCAAAAATCGAATCGGGGCGATTGGCAAATTTTCCTCCACGACCAAGATCGAAGATCACAGCCGCTGGAACGATCGGTACAACCCATGACGGATCGTGTCCAACCGAAAACCCGCTGCCTGATTCCTCTAGAAACTCCATGACACCCTGAGCACTAGCCAACCCATAGGCGCTTCCTCCGCTCAAGACAATTGCGTGCACCTTCTGGATGAGATTCTCGGGTCGTAGAAGATCAGTTTCTCGGGTACCTGGTCCGCCACCACGAACATCCACTCCAGCAATTGCGCCACCTGGAGTGAGCAGAACAGTTGTCCCAGTCAGCCAACCGCGAGAATTTCGAGCAAAATGTCCCACCTTGACCGAGCCAACATCAGTCAAAGACCCACTCAGGGCATTCACACGTGATTGAGATCGATTGGAACGAACCATACGTCCATGCTGACAGATTCAGCAGTGCCAGTAAGTGCTGACCGATAATCTCAAGGCGTGAAGGATGAACCGGCATACGCGCCTGTGGCAATGACAAAAACTCGGGCGTTGCGTAATCGTTTCCTCGCCCGGGCTGTTCACTACCTGTGGGAAATGGCAGTTGAGGCCGGAGCTATTGGAGCGACCACTCGCCGAGGGCAAAAGTTCGGATCATTCGGTCAACAAAGTGTGATTTGTTTTCCGCCGAACACAATTTTCAATGAGAACTTCATCCATATAGGTCGCAACACCATGATTGGTCCCCAGTGCACCTTGTCAGCCGGGATGGTTCCGGGTCAACAATGCATTTCTGAACGCATCGTGACCATCGGCGACCGTTGCCTGATTGGCAAGGGGAGTGGAATTGTTGGGCACTTTTCCATCGAGATTGGAGATGACGTGTGGACCGGCCACAACGTGTACATCACCGACCAAAATCACGGATACAAAGATGTCAATCTTCCGATCTCTGTCCAGACGATGCCTGAAAAGCCCGTACGTATCGGTAATGGTTCGTGGATTGGGCATGGCAGTGTCGTACTTCCGGGTGCCGAAATCGGAGAACATGTTGTCATCGGTGCGAACAGCGTCGTGACTGGTGTGATTCCATCATTCAGCGTTGCCGTTGGCTCTCCAGCGAAAGTCATTAAACGATTTGTTGATAACGCTTGGCAAGACGTTGACCACTAATTTGTCGTTGACTCCTAAACGGCTAAGTCCATCGGAGACGAACATGACTTCATGCGATTCGCAATAGCAAAGTCGTTGATGTAATCCGATACTGGTCCGCCTTCGAGCATTGATTCGGCAAACGGAGCATTTTCACCAGTGCGCAAAATAGCCGTGTACTCAATTCGCTCATTTATCCAACCTTGAAAGATTTCGGCCCAAGTATTAATCAAGGCTTCGTCTTTAGGGCCGGTTGGAACTTCTGCAATGACATCGTTCAGCATTTTTTGCACGATGACTGTCGCCTTATCAATGATGTCTGCTCTCTCAGCGAGAGCATCGCCACTCACCGTATCGATACGACGCAAATCGACGAGTTTGTCCCGCTCCAAATTAGCTTGATTGCAAATTTCGTTGGCACGAACGGTCCACGCGACATCGTCGACTTTGGCAACACTTTGTTTAGTCGGAGGGAAGAAGAGCGCCCACACCCAGAAAACCGCGATACCCAGACAAATGAGTGCAAGGAACACTTGCAACGGACGCCGATAAAACGGAGGTTTCACCGCTCCTGTATGGGTCCCACCCTGATTGATTGACTCGCTCATGATTTCTTCACGGGGCGGTACGTCGTCGCGAGATGCACGGCGGCTCCACCGACTCCAAGAACAGTTGTCACGATGAGAGCTCCCCAGCCGGAAAGGGAAAAATCAATTGCATTGTCGAGAGACCATTCGCCTGGTCCCATCGTTCCAACAGCAAGCGCTCCCAATGCGATCGTCGCACAGTATTCCCAGCCCTGATTTGGCAGGAAAACAAAGAACCCAACTTTGAGGTGTGATGTAAAAATAGCAACGACCATGACTCCGATCACACCAGCTGCTGCGAAGGGAGTGAGTAAACCGACAGCCAACAAAACGCCTGCTCCGATTTCTGTCGCAGCAGCGGCCCGCGCTTGCCACTTCGGCCATTTCATACCCATACTTCCAAACCATGAAGCGGTTCCAGAAAGGCCACCTTTACCAAAAACCTTGTTGTAACCGTGATAGGCCAAAAAAAGTCCTAAAACTAATCGGAGAACCAAGAGACCAAAATTTAATTGGTCAATTCCGAACTGATCGTGATCGAGGCTGAGCATGAGATCAGATTACTGCTAGGAATATTGTGTGCACGGTCATCCAACATCTTCTGGACGGTTTCGTCGTGCCACGACCTTAATTCGCTCCCTAGTTGCCTATCATCCGGGGCTTTTCGCAATTTCAATGTCGGGGGCAGCTGTCTTTGCAATCTGCACTGTCGGTTCGTCGTGGTTATTGCGTTGGATTATCGACGAAGTCATCATTCGTCGATTTGACACCGACACCTTCTCGATTTCACAAACATTGACCGCTGTCGGTCTTTTATTGGGCTTGTCTCTCATACGTGCTTGTGGAGTCATCGTTCGTCGCTCGTTTGCTGGTCGAGCGCAGTGGAGGACAGCACAGAGTTTGACTGATGAAGTCGTTGATGTGATCGTGAAACAGCCTCCACAGTGGCATCGACAGCAATCAACTGGCGATCTTCTGACTCGCGCAGGTGTAGATGTTGAGGCCAGCGTCGCAGTTATGGCCCCGTTGCCGTATGCAAGCAGTGTCATTTTGATGATGTTGATCGCCGCCGTCGGCCTTATCTCAACTGACATTGCTCTTGGGCTAGCCGCGACGGCAGTATTTCCAATTCTGATCGGACTTAATGTTTTGTATCAACGACGAGTTGATAAATGGTTTGATGTCGCGCAGGGAGAGCTAGGTGTTTTGTCGGCGGCCGTTCATGAAAGCTTTGAGGGCGTCACCGTCGTCAAGGCTTTCGGGGCTGAAAATCGAGAAACCGAGCGTTTAGCTGTGATCGCTTCGCGTGTTCAAAGTGCGCGCGTTGAAGCAATCAGACTGAGATCATTGTTTGAAGCGGCTCTCGACTTCGTTCCTAACATGACCAATATCTGTTTAGTTGTGGGTGGAGCCTTCCGAGTGCGCAGCGGCGATCTTTCAGTAGGAGAGTTGGCGAGCTTTATCTACATGTTCACCCTGTTGGTGTTTCCGTTGCGACTCATCGGCTACGCCCTTTCTGAGATGCCTCGATCTCAAGCGGGGTTTGATCGAATTCAAAATCTTCGTCAAAGCCCCATCGTCAATGACCCACGTTCTCAGATCGTTCCTGACAACGAAGTTCTTGACCTTCATAACGCATCAATTGGCTATGAGACTGACAGCATTCTGTTTAGGGATGTCACGGCGTCATTTGCTCCCCAGTCATTTACCGCAATCGTGGGCTACACCGGTTGCGGGAAGTCAACCTTTGTGCAATCTTTAGCCGGCATCACACCTCTTCTGGCTGGTTCAATCAAGGCCCCTCGTCAGCACATCAGTATTGTCTTTCAAGAGCCATTTCTTTTTGGAACGTCAGTACGGGACAACGTATGTATGGGACACGAATTTTCAGACGACGATCTTGGGTGGGCCTTGGGCATCGCCGAAGCGGATTTCGTTCATGAACTTCCGCAGGGAGTCGACACCATTATCGGTGAGCGAGGAGTTGGTCTTTCGGGTGGGCAGCGCCAACGAATTGCTTTAGCTCGCGCTGTTATTCAACGCCCGAAGGTGCTCATCCTTGATGACACCACGAGTGCTCTCGATCCAAATACGGAAATTAAAGTTTTACGCAGTATCAAAATGAAATTACCTGACTCAACAGTGATCTCAGTTGCGTCACGACCATCACTCATAGGTATGGCTGATCAGATCATGTTCTTCGATCAGGGCGCGATCTACGGACCCACAACACATATTGAACTCCTCGTTCAAAATGAGGCTTATCGGAGTTTGATGCAAGCGTATGAGAAGCCGTCAGATGCTGAGGACAAGTCATGACCGATCCTCAGGTTGCCGGTGCTCTTGAAACTCTCAATCAAGGTGTGCGTGCTGTTCCAAGTTTGCGCCAAGGTATCGGATTCACGCTTGTGTTGGCGATGATCGGAGCAAGCGGTCGCGTCGTCGTGCCTGTTGTTATCCAACAAGCGGTTGATCATGGTTTAAATCGATCAGTTCGGGGCAGGGCACAATCTGTAGACGTCGCACTCGTCGTCAAGATGTGTCTGGGTGCGGCGATCTATCTATTGGTCGCGAGCATCGCTCAACGAACAGCGGTCTCGCGCTTGGGTCAACGAAGTGAATCAGCGCTCTTCGACCTTCGCGTCAAGCTATTTCAGCACATTCATCAACTCAGTCTCGAAGATCACAACGACGAACAGCGTGGATCACTCGTGTCACGAGTGACGTCAGATGTTGAAACGCTCTCGCAGTTTTTCTCCTGGGGCGGATTGGCTTATCTTCTCAACGGAGCGTTAATGATCATCGTCGCAGGCGTGATGCTCGTCTATGACTGGCCGTTAGCTTTGCTCGTCATTTTCATCTCTGCGCCACTTGTTTATGTTCTCCGTCGAGTGCAATCACGACTCATTGCCGCATACGACGCCTCACGATTGGCGAACGCTCATCTTCTTGGATCGACTGCCGAGTTAGTCACTGGTGCTGAAACGCTTCATGCTTATTCCGCAGGGCGGATCTTCGGTCAGCGGGTGAAGAAATCTTCCAAAGTTCGCGGCGATGCCCAGACTAAAGCTACATTGATTGGGGCACTGCTTTTCCCTTCTGGAGAGATATTTGGGGCTATCGCAGTGTCAACAGTTGTTTTCGTTGGCCTCTGGCGTGGCTCAGGATCGGGTCTGACCGCTGGTGCACTTGTTGGATTCATCTTTTTGACGTATCGATTCTTAGAACCCATTGCCGAACTCACGGAAGTTCTTGACCAAACGCAAACTGCAGTTTCTGGCATGCGTCGAATTTTGGGCATCTTGGCGATTCCTGTCGGTCCAGCCGCTGCGGTCTTTCCGATAGCGGTGGACACTCAGCATCTCGATATCAAAATTGACAGACTCACATTTTCTTATCGGCCACGAGATGGCGAATCTGAGAACGAGAATACGCCCGTTCTCAAAGATGTTTCGTGTCTGATTCCGTTCGGAACACAGGTCGCTATCGTCGGCGAAACTGGCTCGGGTAAAACTACCCTCGGTCGACTCTTGGCCAGATTCTCAGACCCGACTAGCGGAGCGATATCAATTGGTGGAGTGCCCTTAAACCGAATTGATAACGAATCTCTACGAAAGATCGTGGTTGTCGTGCCGCAAGAACCATTCCTATTCTCGGACACGATTGCTGCAAATCTGAGGTTCGTGATGCCTCAAGCCGCCGACCAGCAACTCATTGATGCCTTTACAAATATTGATCTGCAGGACTGGTTTGAAACTCTGCCAGCTGGTCTCGAGACATTGGTCGGTCAACGCGGATCGCAGTTATCGGCCGGCGAACGTCAACTTGTCGCCTTGGTTCGGGCATCTTTGGTTAATCCGTCTATTTTGATTTTGGATGAAGCAACTTCTTCTGTGGACGCATCAACAGAGGTCAGACTGACTCGCGCACTTGACCGGCTCTCGCACGGACGAACCACTATTTCCATTGCCCATCGTCTATCAACCGCAGCCCGAGCTGATCGGGTGCTGGTCCTAGATTCAGGTTTGATCGTTCAAGATGGTTCACACGCTCAATTAGTGGATCAACCAGGTTTGTACTCCGAGATGTACAAATCTTGGGAGTCATCTCACAACACCACCGATTGAGACGTGAGAAAGTGTCACAATAGGTTGCATGGAAATAGTTCTTGTTCGTCATGGGCAACCGGAATGGATTCGCGACGATCTCAACGTCGACAATCCACCTTTGACCGCCTTGGGATTCGAGCAGGCGCAGCTTGTCGCTCAGGCACTTGCAGGCGAGCACTTTGATGAAATATGGGTATCTCCGCTCGTTCGTGCTCAGCAAACAGCTGCGCCGCTTCTTGCCCATCGCAGTATCACTGTCGGACCCGAAGTCACTCAAGATTGGCTTGAAGAGATCCGCAATCCCTTGTGGCACGGCACACCGCGTCAAAAGGCCGACGACGCTTATCGCGAAGAACGAAACCGTATTGCCGAAAAGCGCTGGGATGGGTTGACCGATGGAGAACCAGTTCGGGATTTCGTGCAACGAATTCACCGAGGCGCAGACGCATTTCTGAGAGATCGCGGCATCACCGCAAGTCCTCAAGAATTGCCTGTGTGGCATATTGAGAACCCAAATCGGAAGATCTTGTGTGTCGCACACGCCGGAACAAATAGCGTATTTATCGGTCATATTTTGGGATTGGCTGCGACACCGTGGGAGTGGGAGCGATTCGTCATCGCTCACGCGTCCATCAGTCGTCTCGAGTCTTTTCAAATCGGTGACGGACACTTTTTCGGCTTGACCAAACTGAGCGATGTAGAACACATGGCCACTGATCAAAGGACCTTTTAATGGAACAACGTGATCTCGATCCAAATCTTCTCAAGATGTATTCGTTTTTAGTTTTTTCAAAACTTGAGGGAGCGGTGACCTCAGGAATGATCCATCTCGGAGATCGCCTTGGTCTGTACCAAAGCCTCTCGTCATTTGCCCATGCTGTGACATCGGATGAATTAGCCGCGTCACTTCAACTTCATCCGCGTTGGGTTCAAGAGTGGATTCACAATCAAGCTGCGGCTCGGTTGATTGAAGTAGATATTGACGACCTCGGAGTTGAACGTTATTCAATGACACCTGAAGCAGTAGTCGTTTTGTCTGATGAACTCCATCCAGCTTTTGGAATGGGGATGTTTCACCGCCTCCCTCAAACTATGGAGGGTCTCAAGTCATTGCCCGAGAGTTTCCGCACAGGTATCGGACTCGATTACGACAGTCACGGACCTGAAGGAGCCGTTGGCATTGAACGGAGCTTTGAACCATGGAGCCGTTCTTACCTTCTGCCGGTTGTCATGCCAGCACTTGACGGCGCAGTGCAACGATTAGAAAAAGGTGCACGTGTTGCTGACATCGGTTGCGGGGCAGGAGGCGCTGCAATTCGAATGGCTCAGGCTTTCCCGAAATCTTCAGTGACCGGATACGACATCTCGCGTTACGCACTTGATCGAGCGCATGAGAAGAAAACGATTGACGCAACAGACAACGTCCATTTTGTTGACCCGCGGGTTTCGCCGTTACCAAATGATGAATCCCTCGACATCGTGACCGCATTTGATTGCATTCACGACATGACTCATCCTCAAGACGTCATGCAAGCGATCAGACGTTCACTCAAACCAGACGGAATTTGGCTGCTTGTTGACATCAAAGCCCTGGACACCTTTGGTGAAAATATGGCTAAGAATCCGATGGCCTCGTTGATGTACGGCATCAGCGTGATGAGTTGTATGTCATCTGCGATGTCTGCTCCTGGGGGAGCAGGCCTCGGCACTTTAGGGCTACCTGAATCAAAGGCACGAAGTATGGCTACTGCAGCGGGATTCACCCGTTTTCGCAAGTTAGATATTGAGCATTCGCTCAATGCTTTTTACGAAGTGCGTCCGTAACAAGAAGCAATTACCATCTATTCAGATTCTATTTTAGGGGGAAAAATGACAAGCGAAATCGGTATTGATGAAGTCAAGACAGCGTGTTCTGCTCTGAGCGTTTGGGCACACATCGCCACGGTGGGCGCAGACAATGCTCCCGATGTTGTTCCTGTTCATCCATGTTGGGACGGGGAAACCTTGTGGATCATGATCGGTCTAACTTCAACAAAGGCGAAGAATGTTGCGACCAATCCGCAAGTCGCGTTGCATTGGCAAGTTACTGAGAACGGTGATGGGGTAGAAGTTTGGGGATCCGCCCGAGTGCTGAGCGATATCGAAACCAAACGTCGTCTTTGGAATGGAGTCTTTGATTACGACCTCAACGGGTTCGCGCCCGGCGGACCTGACAACAGTCCCGATACGGCATTTATGGAAGTCACTGTTGATCGGGCTCTAGTCATGAAAATGTATGGCGTGGGTGGCATGCAGCGCTACTCGCGAAAATAGAGGAATCTTCATGGCACGCTTAAGCAGACTCTCAAGAAACCTCGACGGCAAGGTGGCCATCGTTACTGGGGCAGCAAGTGGAATGGGTCGAGCAACTGCATTTCTTCTCGCTGATGAAGGCGCATCAGTTTGCGTTATTGATCTTGATCAAGCCAAGGTTGATGCTGTCGTTGCTGAGATCACGAAAGAATACGGCACTCATCGAGCGATCGGATTTGCGGCTGATGTCCGAGATATTGACTTTCTTAACACCATTGTTCAAGACACCGTGGCAACATTGGGTTCGTTAGACATAGTAATTAACAATGCCGGGATTTCCATCACTACATCAGCGACATCGCCTACTGACGATTTTTTACATGCTTGGGACACGACTTTGGCAATCAACTTGTCGGCATATATTCACCTCGTTCGAGCGGCTTTACCATATTTGAAACAATCGTCATCGGGAAGAATTGTTAATGTCGCGTCGACCGAATCAATCGTCGCTACTCCAACGTTGTCAGCGTATTCGGCTTCGAAATCTGGTGTCACTGGGTTAACTCGCAGCTTGGCGGTTGAACTGGGCAAAGATGGAATCACTGTTAACTGCATTTGCCCCGGACCAATCAACACCGGAATGACTGAAGCGATTCCGTCGGATATGAAAAGCAAATATGCGCAACGCCATGTTTCTCTACGCCGTTACGGCGATCCAGAAGAAGTTGCTCACATGACCGTCAGTTTGTGTATGCCCGCCATGAGTTTCGTCACTGGCGCATCAATTGTTGTTGACGGTGGCATGACGATTCGTCACACCTGACGGTTCTTAGCCGAATTATCGCGCCGGGTCTATGATTCCGGTTAACCCCGTGGGTTCATGAGGACCGAGGATGAGCTGCTCGAGGATGCCGACGCCCTCATGATGTTGACCTGAATCGTCAGTTAGTACCGCTTTACACATCGCCTGGATATGAATATGACGTGGATCGCACGGTTGATCGACTGGCAGGTTCCAACGCTCTGAACCGACTGCTAACTCGCCCTTCCAATGTCCGTGTCCCCATTCGGGATGCCCGTAACCAATTCCGAGCATGTGGAATTCATACAGAGGTTCTAACGAAATCTTCTGAGTAGCGCCCGCCTTATTGACAAGCTCGATCGAAAAATCTTTGGCCCAACGTGTTCCGGTGCGCCAGGTTGTCGCATATTCAACTCGCGTCATTTCTTCTGCCGGTTGTTCGCCATCAGGCACAACGAAACCAGTCTGATGCCATCTTTTACCGCTCGCGTATTCGTTAACGTCGAAGTGCGTCGCAAATGAATTGAAGTTAATTGGCGCCCACAACCAGTAAAACTGGCGCTCGCCAACGGGCGCTCCCATATCTGAGGCCGGACCGACTGGTCGAACTCCCCACGAGCGATCTCGCGAACCAAAGGTGGTCGCCGCGTCAACCATGTGGCGCACCCCATCAACTTCAACCCAACCAGTCCAGTGACCGAACTGGGTCATACGTGTGTAGTCAAACAAAGTCCTCTGACCAGCTTTAACCAAGAAATGAGGCTCCTGAATTGGGCCGCTACGAGCGACCAGCAACAGATCAGCCTTGAGTCCGTGCTCGGGGCTATCCACCAAAATCTGGTGTCTCTTCATCGGTTCTACAACAATGACCTGAATGGGGCCAACGTGATTGGATTTGGCTCGGTCAGGGTCGGCACGACATGACGCGTGAATAGATATCTGTTCTTGTCCATTAACGATCACCGAAAATGATGCATCGGCCACATGTCGATTGGGGTACAGACCCATAGCCGCAGCAAAGTACAACGAGGCGTCTTCGCGATAGCCATTAAAAAAATAACGGTCGTAATGATTGGGGTCACTTGTTCCAGTTTCATTGACTGGAGCACTTCCCGCATGAATGGGAAAGTCGTCGAATGTTGAAAGCATGATGTGACCGTAGTCCTAACGGGTGGCACAAGTGAACCCATACGCCTACTGTGGGACTATGAGTTCATCTAACGAAGACCGACGGGGACGCCACGTCAGTCCCGCTGGTTACGCCTGGGTGAGTCGTTTTGCGCTGATTTTGTTGTGTGTCATCGTCGTGAGTGGGGCCGCCGTTCGCCTCACCGGATCGGGTTTGGGATGCTCGGATTGGCCGAGGTGCAACTCGGAAAAGTTTATTGATGTCTCAACTACACACGGAGCCATTGAGCAGATCAACCGGTTGTTCACAGGTCTCGTAACGGCCATCGTCATCGCCGCAGTTTTGGCGGCACGTTTTCGCGTTCCTTATCGCAAAGATCTGGTCATGCTGTCTTGGGGACTTGTCGCGGGAGTCGTCGGCCAAATCATTCTAGGCGGAATCGTTGTTTTGACCGATCTACATCCCCTTGCCAACCAGGGTCATTTCGTCCTTTCAATGGTTTTGGTGGCCAATGCTTTGACTCTCCACTACCGAGCCAAGACCGAGGCCAAAGTTCGTCGTACGTCAAAACTGAATAGTCTCCAAAAGATGATTCGCTTGACCGTCGTCATGGGAAGCGTTGCGCTGTTTACGGGCACGATTGTGACCGGATCAGGTCCGCACGCCGGCGATGAAAGGGCACGTCGATTTGATTTAGCGATTACCACGGTCGCTCGTATTCATGGCATATCTGTCATCGTGGCCATCGCATTATTGGTTTTAGCAGCGTGGAAAATCAAACAACAACGCGCCCAGTATCTCGTCGGCCCGTTGGAACTGGTTCTTGTGATTGCTGTGTTACAAGCAACCGTTGGTTATGTGCAGTACTTCAACGATATTCCTGCACTCCTTGTCGGCATCCATATCTTCGGAGCAACGATGTTTTTCTTATCGATGGTCCAGTTATGGCTGATCGCCCATCAAATTCCGGCAGACAATCTTGAAACAACCGAACGCAGTTCAGCAATTGTTTCGTAGATGATTTCGCGAACGGGCTTAACCCCTTCAATCCGTCCCATCACCTGGCCCGTCAAAGCGATTGCTGCTTCCATATCGCCACCAAAATAGAGATCAAGCGCTCGAGACATTTCAGTGAGTGGCACATGGTCTTGTTTTTCAAGTTCAGTCGTTCTTTGAGTGCGAAGAGCCCGCAACCCTGGTCGCGATAAACGGTTGAGGAAGACGGTTCCAGTTTCTGCGCCGTCAACAATTGAGTTCTTCCAGTTGTCATGAACTGGCGATTCGAGAGATGACACCATGCGGGTTCCCATCTGCACGCCTTCAGCTCCGAGGGCAAACGCCGCGGCCATCGACACGCCATCACAAATGCCGCCTGCTGCGATGAGTGGAAGCGAAACCTTTGAGGCAATCAAAGGCAATAAGACCATGGTTGAAACATCTTGCGGATTTTTGAATCCGCCTCCTTCTCCGCCTTCAACCACGAGACCATCAACGCCCGCATCTACTGCCTTCAGCGCAGCAGCAAGAGTCGGCACGACATGAAAAACAGTTAGTCCAGCTGCTTTGAGTTGACTCGTGTACTGCTGAGGATTTCCCGCCGAAGTTGTCACGAACTTGACCCCTTGTTCGACGACAAACTCAACAATGGATGGGTCCCGCACAAAAAGTTGAGCGATGTTGACTCCAAAGGGTTTATCCGTGAGCCCTCGCATTCGCAAAATTTCCTCGCGAACATTGTCAAGTTCACCCGACGAGGTCTCGATAATTCCGAGAGCGCCAGAATTACTAACCGCCGATGCAAGCTGTGAACGTGCAATCCAGCCCATCGGAGCCTGAACAATCGGATAATCAATACCAAGCATTTCAGTAACGCGATTATGGATGGGCTTGGGTGCGAACATATCGGACGACATACTCTGACGGTAGTTGGTCTCAACACAAAGAAATGCGACGCTGCTGGGTTTGTGCCAGCGAAGATTTATAAGAAATTACAAAGATTCACTTATTCATCTCAAAATTTTTTCCTATTGAATTACTCATAACTCCATCCGTCCCATACCAGTTTGTGGTTTTCGGTCCTACTGCTTCCGCAACGGCGGTGTGCAGTATGCGACTGCCCTCTTGATACGAAATCAACACCACAGCATCCGCGTTAGCTGTACGAACTGCATCAATTTCGTTTTCATACGAGGCCGCATCTCGCTCAAAAGAAGAGGAGCCGAGAACGTCTACTTCGGCAAATTCTAAAGCTGTTCGTACAACCGATTCAATTCCATTCCCATAAGCATCGTTGATGTAAAGAATATAAACCGAAGTATTCGCGTCTTCACTGACAAGGTCAGCGAGAGTTGCTCCTTGTAACCCATCAGGCAGTGCAACGCGAAAATACAAATTGTCATCTGGATAGTTGCTCAAGGCCGGACTTGTATTGGTAGGACTAAACATTGTGATCCCAGCAGCGACGATTTTATCGATGACGGCAAGTGTCACGTTCGATGAGGCTGCTCCGATGATTACGTCAACATTCTCGAGTATCAATTGATCGGCGGCTGCTACAGCAGTTCCGATGTCTGCATTGTCGGTCTCTCCCTTTGCATATAAAACCTGCTTTCCAAGAACCCCTCCTTCATTATTTATTTCAATGATTGCGTATTCAAGCCCAGCCAATTCAGGATCAACGTCCAAGGTTGAGGAACCATCTTTAAATAGCAAGGATCCAATCTTTAGTTGGCCGTCGCCTGATCGAGTTGATGTGGTTTTCCCGTTTCCAATGATCGAAGAATCAGGTAACGCGGCTTCCACAACTGTTGTTAATGATTCATCAACTCGGTTATCGGCGCCGTATTGCAAAATTGCATATGATCCTTTAAAGGGTTCGCCATTTCCGTTGAAGTCAAGTGGACCACTTATCCCGTCATAGTCGGGGTCACCCCCTTCGTCAATGATCAACTTGCACTCGGCGAAACTGGTGCATTTCGTGCCACCGACAGTGATGTTCACGATTTCGTCGGCGTGGGTTGCGCCGTCTGTCCCCGCCGCTTCAACTGCAAGAGCAACGACAACAACAGCGTCGAAGGCCGCTGCCGCATATCTGAAATCCGTCAGTTTGCTGTTGCCTTGAGATTCCCAAGAAGTAGAGATCTTTTCTATCCATTGCGCGTTGATATCAGCGCTTTTCGGCGATGTTCCCCGCATCCCTTCAAGCTCACCACCAGAATCTTGTTGATCAGCGGAGGGGACAGACGGATTTGACGCAAAGTCACTAACAGGAGCGGATTCGGTGGTCAGTGTTTCGACGTCGGATCCACTACACGCTGAGACGCCAATCCACGCGGTTAACAGAACACAAGCACAAACGGATCGGGATCGGGATTGAAACATAAAGGTTCCCTTCGGTTGATACGGACTAGACGCAATGTCAGGGATCTGCTCATAGGTCACCATAGATCAGGAAACGAAGTCGTTGTTACTGTCTCGACTGCCCATTGCTTGAAGGATCTTGACTACGGTGTTCACATGAGCGAAGTTTTGTACGAAGTTGACGGCTTTATCGCCACCATCACACTGAATGCTCCCGAACGAATGAACACCATTTCCGGGGCCATGTTGAACGAACTATCGGATCAACTTTTACGCGGTGACCGGGACCGAAAGGTTCGTTGCATTGTCATTACCGGAGCAGGAAAGGCTTTCTGCGCAGGGCTTGACTTGGCTTCTCAGATGGGTCAGAAGGAAAACCTCGGTGTTCTCGACGCGGGAAGTGACATGGGGGCCGAATTTGATCTACGGACCGCTCCGCCAGTGGTCCTGCACAATCTAGATACTCCCACCATTTGTTCAATCAACGGCGGTGCCGCTGGCTACGGCCTTGACTTAGCTTTTGGCTGCGATATCCGAGTCGCCTCGGCCACTGCGAAATTGGCGCCAGGCTTTGCCAAGCGGGGAATACTTCCCGAAAGTGGTGGGACATGGTTGCTCCCACGTATGGTCGGATATGCCAAGGCCGCCGAAATCTGCTTTACCGGTCGCACTCTTTCTGCCGCCGAAGGTCTCGAACTTGGTCTGGTCAATCACGTGGTGCCACACGATGAACTGCACGCGAAAACCTACGGTCTCGCCGAGGAAATCGCTTCCAACGCACCGCTGGCAGTTCGGGCGATCAAGCGCATGATGCGGGCGGCCGAAACCGAAACATTCGAACAAAATATCCATCACGTTTTCTTGCAACTTCTTCCGCTGTTTAAAACGCAAGACTTCAAGGAAGGCGTTGCTTCATTTATGGAGAAGCGTCCGGCAAAATTCACTGGTCGTTGAGTGGATTCGTCACAAGCGATTTCGGCAATTGAGGCACTTTCGACAACCAGAGCTATTCGTCGTTATACGAGTGATCCGATTCCTAAAGACACTCTGAATCACATTCTTTGGTGCGCTTCGCGAGCACCGAGTGGTTCAAATCGTCAGCCCTTTCGATTCCTCGCTGTCACTGATGGCGAAGTTGCAGACAAAGTCAAAAGCCTCCTTGGAGATTCGTTTCGCAAAGGTTGGGCCGCCAAGTTGAAATACGACGGCTACCAAACGGGCAGTGGGCTTGATCCGAATTCTCCAAAGTCGCGTCAGGCCGCGACAATGCAATATTACGTCGACCATATTGAACAAGTTCCCGTGATCGTTTTTGGTTGTCTCGTGCGATACCGCGATGCATCACCCTCCGAAGGAGCATCAATTTATCCCGCTTGCCAAAACTTGTTGATCGCCGCAAGATCTTTAGGTTTTGGCGGCGCTCTTACGATGTGGCATCAAGGAGTTGAAGCAGAACTTCGAGACCTGCTTGCTATTCCCGACAATGTGGCAATTTCAGCTTGCATCACACTTGGCAAACCACACGGTTCACACGGGCCCGTGCGTCGTCGCCCAATCGCAGAACTGGTATTCGAGAATCATTGGGGTACTAGTCCAACCTGGGCGGTCGATCCAGAGGGAACTCGCTTCACTTCGGCCGGCCCAAAGTAGTGACCAATGGTCGACGATTCGTATTACCAATTATTGGGAGTCACTCGTTCATCATCGATCGAAGAAGTCGTTTCGGCCCGCCGACTGCTTGCACGTGAGTTTCACCCCGACCGTGGTGGTGACCCCCAATACATGGCACTCATCAATCTGGCCTTTGACGCAATTGTTGCTGGTCATTCCGATCAAGATCCCAACGCAGTACTTCAAGTTCGCGAACAAGTGGCTGCTACCGACGTCGTTACAAAGTTTTCGATAGACCGTCCTTCGTTCACCATGAATGCTCTTCCCGTGGTGGCCTACGAGGTTTTGCTTCTGGCTGCCCGCGTCCTAGGTGATGTGAGTTCGGATGAGCCGCCGTACCTTCTCGAAGTTCAACTTGAAGACCCACCCATGACTTGGTGCCGTTTAGAACTCGTACCTGATGCGGGATCGTCAACCGTGAGTCTCATATTCGATCGCGCAACAAGCCCTCAAGAGATACGCGACCTATGGGTGAGAACGATTAATGAGATTGGTTTTTTGAACCGTGAGCAGCCTTAGAAAGCCGATCTCGAATAGCGAGCCCAACCCCACTTGAATTCGGTTGAATCACAACTAGGACCTGAACTCCGTCAACATCACATTGTCTCAACTGCGCGTACATCGTTGACGCAAATATCACAGGTTCAATGGAAGCATCAAGTAATCGTGTCATTTGCGATTTTTGCACGGCGAGCAATAGATTCGCTTCGGCGATGGTGTCAACAAGAACAACTTGACAGTTTGGGGCATAGTGCGCAGGCAACATGCCAGGGGCTCGACTCTTACCATCATCCACAAAACCGACAGCGATGACCGTTTGTATATCTTCAGCAGAAATTCCACCCGGTCGCAAAATGACTGGAGTCGGTAGTGAACAATCGACAATCGTTGATTCGATGCCGACAAGACACGGACCTCCGTCAAGAATGTAATCAACGTTTGATCCAAGGTCATCTCGTACATGCTGGGCCGTTGTTGGACTCACTTTGCCAAATTTGTTCGCTGAAGGAGCGGCGATTCCACCTTGAAATCGATTGAGAAGATTGAGGGCCATCACGTGCCCAGGAACGCGCAAAGCAACCGTTGGATGACCCCCTGTCACCACATCGTCAACGACTGAGTTCTTTCGCACGACAACGGTTAACGGACCGGGCCAGTATGTGCTTCCAAGTAAATCTGCGGAGACGCTCCACTCTGAACTCCAATTTTTGGCTGAGTCAATTGAGCCCACATGAACAATCAAGGGATGATTGTTCGGTCGACCCTTCACCGCAAAGATCTTGTTAACGGCTTGGACATTTGAAGCATCGGCAGCTAATCCGTAGACAGTTTCGGTAGGGAAGCCGATTAAACCGCCATTGCGCAAAATTTCAAGGGCTCGATCAACATCGCCGCCTATGAACGAACTGCTCAAGACGGTGACGCTTCCAAAAATCCTAAAGCTGCATCAAAGAATTCGAAGTTCTCCGTCGTTGCGAAGTGATCACATTTCTTCAAAACAACTAAACGGGCATTTGGCAACAAGTTAACTAGTCCATCTCCTGGACCTGCAAAATCCTGATCGCCAATAGCGACAAGCACGGGACAGGCAACGCGAGATAACTGATCAGCGGTATACGGAGCGCGATCGCGCTTCATAATTGCCGTGAGCGCCACTTTGTCATTGCCTGGTTGATCGGCGTACTGCACAAAGAGGCGCGCGAGGTTGTTATCGGGAACGTCTTCGCCTTCGAGAGCCTTCACGATGACATCATGCGAACCAGATTCATCCTTTTCGATGACATTTCTGCCAATCCCGGCCAGGATCAGACTCCGAGCCCGATCGGGGTGGTTAATAACCAGTTGCAAAAGCGTGATCGCACCAAGTGAAAATCCCACGAGGTCACACGGCTCATCGGGCATCTGATCGAAAATTCGTTGCGTCAAATCACTGTAGGACTCGGGGTCATGGGGCTTTGGAGCCACACCGTGCCCAAGGAGGTCGACACCAATAACTGTTCGACCAGCGTCTTCTAGTAGATCAGCGAAACCACTTGAACGCCAGGTTGAGGCGAAAGAGCCGCCCCACCCATGAACCAGAACTACTGGTGGAAGTGTTGAACCTGCGCTTGCTGAAAGATGCCCCATGTAGGTCAAGATACCGCCTAGCCTTATTGCGCCCATTGGCATGATCGAAGAGAGCAGGCTTCAGGCCATGAAATTTCTTAATGAAACCCCACCTCCGTACGACTTGACGTACAACGACGTCTTCATGGTTCCGAGCATGTCCGACGTCGGTTCACGCCTCGACGTTGATCTGTCGACACCTGACAACATCGGCACCACCATTCCTTTGGTCGTCGCCAACATGACTGCCGTCGCCGGTCGCCGTATGGCCGAAACTGTGTCACGCCGCGGTGGAATGGTCGTTCTTCCTCAGGACATTCCATTGGACGTCATTGAATCCGTTGTCGGGTTTGTGAAGTCACGTCACCCCATTTACGAGACACCAATCACCCTTGCTCCAACCGACACTGTCGGCGAGGCTCTGAGTTTGATTCACAAGCGTGCACATGGCGTCGTCATCGTCACTGATAGCGAACAACGACCATTAGGTATTTTCACTGAAGCCGATGCCGCTGGATACGATCGCTTTACGCAGTTACACAATGTGATGTCGACTGAATTGTTATGTATTCAAGACGGAACTGATTTAGAAGAGATATTTCATGCACTCTCCAATCAACGACTAACTGCAGCTCCGGTAACTAATAGCGCTGGTCGACTGATCGGATGCGTCACCCGTCGTGGTGCCCTGCGATCAACTTTGTATCAACCAGCCCTCAACAAGAACAAAGAGTTTTTAACAGCGGTTGCTATCGGCGTCAATGGTGATCCTGCAATCAAGGCCAAACAATTACACGCCATGGGCGTCGACGTTTTGGTTGTTGATACAGCGCACGGACATCAGACCAGAATGATCCGGGCAGTAGAACAAGCGCGAGCAGCTGCTCCGAACGCGATCATCGTCGCGGGAAATGTCGTCACCTCGGGTGGTACCCGAGATCTGATCAACGCCGGTGCGAATATCGTCAAAGTTGGTGTCGGCCCAGGCGCAATGTGTACTACTCGAATGATGACAGGAGTAGGTCGTCCGCAGTTCTCAGCAGTGCTTGAATGTTCCGACGAGGCTCGCCGACTCGGCGGGTCAGTATGGGCCGACGGCGGAGTTCGTCACCCCCGCGATGTGGCATTGGCATTGGCCGCTGGTGCAGGCAATGTGATGTTCGGATCATGGCTCGCCGGAACTTATGAGTCCGCTGCTGACACTCTGCGCGATCCGGAAGGACGCCTGTACAAAGAAAACTTCGGTATGGCTTCAAATCGGGCGGTGCGAAATCGAACGCGCCGAGAGGGGCTCTTTGACCGGGCTCGTAAAGAGTTGTTTGAAGAGGGCATTTCTACCTCGCGCATGTATCTCGATCCGGAGCGTCCAGGAGTCGAAGACATCATCGATCAAATTGTCGCGGGAGTTCGTAGTTCGTTTACTTACGCAGGAGCGGCGACAGTAAGCGAGTTCCGCGAGCGAGCGGTCGTGGGCATTCAAGGGTCTGCCGGCTACGACGAAGGTCGACCCGTTGGAACAAGTTGGTAACTCAATGAACAGAAAGAATGTCGTCGTAGCAATTGATGGTCCGGCGGGCGCTGGCAAGTCAACAGTTGCGCGTGCCCTTGCTCAGGCTCTTCAACTGAAGTACCTCGACACGGGCGCCATGTTTCGAGCGGTCACGAGCTTGGTGCTGCGCGATGGCATAGATCAGCACGACGAGATCGCAGTTGGTTCTGTTTCCACAAACATGAACCTCGATATGGAGAATGATCAAGTCATCGCCAATGGCATTGATGTCACTACCGATATCCGTTCAACCGCAGTCACGAGTGCTGTCAGTACCGTCGCGGCTAATTCAATTGTTCGTTCGAATATGCGTGATCGTCAACGTGCCTGGAGCGAGATCAATGAGGGCGGAGTCATAGAAGGTCGCGATATCGGAACTGTTGTATTTCCCGATGCGATCCTCAAGGTATATCTCACCGCGTCTCCCCGTGTTCGCGCCGAACGACGCGTCGCCGAAACAGGTGGGGATATCGACGAAATTGAGCGAGCCATTGCCGAACGCGACATGAAGGATTCAACGAGAGCCGATAGTCCTTTACGTGAATCCGAGGACTCTGTCATCGTTGATACCAGTCATCGTTCCATCAACGAGATTGTGAGCGGCATTGTTTCTTTAGTAAAGGACCGGATGTCTTGAGCGCTGTTGAATCAAAGTTGGCCGGCAACGACATAGGTAGTCGGTCGTTCTACCAAGTGATCCGTATCTTGGTTGTGGCAATTTGTCGTACATATTGTCGTATGACGGTCAGCGGACAAGAGAATATTCCGAAGGCTGGCGCATTTATCTTGGCGCCCGTGCACCGAAGTTACATTGACACTCCCATTGCCTCTGGTTGCACTCGTCGCCGTATGCGGTTTATGGGCAAGGACTCCATGTGGAAACACCAACCTCTGAATTGGATGCTTTCCGCCCTCGGTGCATTTCCGGTGACTCGGGGAAGTGCCGATCGCGAAGCAATTATTCGAGCTATCCAAGTTTTGAAGTCGGGAGAGCCACTAGTGCTTTTCCCCGAGGGAGAACGCAAGTCGGGTCCAACTGTTCAGCCGTTGATGGATGGAGCCGCCTATGTCGCCTGCAAGGCAGGAGTGTCAATCATTCCTGTTGGAATTGGCGGCAGCGAACGAGTGATGGGCAAGGGAGCGAAGTTCGTCTATCCACGAAAACTGGTTGTCATCATTGGCCAACCGATACCAGTGCCTCAAGCCGTTGATGGGCGCATGCCCCGTTCGGCAGTCAAAGAGGTGACGGCTCTACTTCACGAACAACTGCAGAAGCTATTTGATGAAGCGCAGTCCAAGAGTGGTTATTCAGAAAAGTAATGAGCTATCACTTGTGCGAGCATCGACGGGTCGAGTGCTCCGCAAAGTTCGCGTGCAGAGTGCATTGATAGCTGAGCAATTCCAACGTCAACAGTCGGGATACCAAGTTGGGTTGAGGTAATCGGCCCGATCGTCGAACCGCATGGGATGCTGTTCTTGCTCACAAAAATTTGATGGGGCACCGAGGCAGATCCACAAGTTCTCAAGAAGACAGCAGCAGACTCTGGGTTCGTGGCATATCGCTGATTCGCATTCATCTTGAGTACTGGACCCAAATTTGGCAATGGTCGGTGAGAAGGCTCGTGGCGATCTGGATAATTGGGATGAATCGCATGCGCGTTATCAGCCGAAATGCAATGGGACCGCGACAATGTCTCATGGAAATCGGAGCGGGATCCCGAGTGCAGCGCTTCAAGCAACCAGGCCAGCCGAGGTCCGGCCGCACCATGCGTACTTTCCGAACCGACTTCTTCATGATCAAAAAGTGCAATGACCGTTGTCGTATCACTCGGGCTAACAACATCAGCCGAATCAATAAGTCCCTCGGTGGCCGCCCAGCATGACACTTGATTATCAAGTCGGCCACTCGCCAATAAGGACTGGTCGCTTCCTAACAACGAAGCCATCGTTAGGTCGAAGAGTCCAAGATCCCACATCGCCATATCTCGAACAGATACGTCAATGCGACTCGCGATGAACTCGGCAAACTCGCCGGGGCGATACTGCCCAAGTCCCCAAATCGGAGCGAGATGAATCTGTTTGTCCAGAACCAGTCCACGATCGTTGACATCACGATCAAGGTGAATTGCTAGTTGCGGAATACGAGCAATGGGGTCATCAATGCGAATGGACCGGACTGTTCCATCTCTCAAGACGACACGACCGGCTATTCCTAAATCACGATCTAGCCATGAATTATTGAGGATGCCTCCATAGACCTCGACGCCAATTTGTTTCCAGCCAAAAGATCCAGAATCGGGAAGGGGTTTCACTTTGAGACAAGGTGAATCGGTATGAGCTCCGACGATATGAAATTTTCGGGATTTTTGAGTTGACGCATTCCAGGCCAGGAGCAAACCGGAATCGGCAATCATTCCCCTTTGAGGAAAGTCGATTTGAATATTTTCAAATGAGGTATCAATCCAGCCAGCCGCACGAAGGCGTTGTGCCGAATACTCAACTGAATGAGCGGGGGACACCGATGCATCAAGGTGTTGCACGAGACCGTTGGTCGCCAATGCTGTTGTTGCGTTCATCGAAGGCATCTCCATTCTTTTTGAACTGCTAACTATTTCTGAAATAGTCCGATCGGTAGACCCGATCCGCGCAAGTGGGAAGTTTCATTCAGCGTCACAATGCTCCGTTCACCACTACTGGCTGCGGCGATCCGATGAATTGAGGTGTAGTTCGGATAGAAAAATCCTCGTTGATTAGCCAGACCTAAAACATGGCAAATATACGCGTTGATAACTCCGCCATGACAAACGATTGCAACCCTTTGCGAAGCATGATTAGCAATGATTAGTTCTATAGAGCTGACAATACGCCCGATGAACTCTTCTTCTGTTTCATCCGCAGAGGTCCACTCACCACGCAGCATTTCTTGCCAGCGCGGATCGTTATTTGCCTTAAGTTCTTCAACTGGCACGTAGTGGTTGCTGTTCTTGTCATACTCGGCCACACCATCAACCGTTGTAATGGCGAGACCCTGCACAGAAGCCAAAGGACTTGCAGTCTGCTGAGCCCTTTGCATCGGGCTCGCGTAGATCGCGTGCAACTTTTCGGTTGACAAATACTTCGCCATAAGTTCGGCTTGCTTGAGCCCTTCAACTGCAAGTTCGGGATCGGCGATACCGCTTTCAAGTTCGCGGCGGATCGGAATTGCGTGTCGAATCAGTAGTACTTCCATCACTCATCAGGATACGCGTGCCAAGATGGACTTCTATGGATCGGAGCAGGGTTATTGAGAGCATTCGGTCTCATGGGATCCGACAAAATGTTTCCGTTGATCTACCAACGCTGATCCTGATACACGGAAGCATGGATCGCCAGGCCGCTTTCGCACGAATGTCCCGTCTTCTTTCTTCGTCATTTCAAGTCATTACTTACGATCGACGCGGGTACGGAAAGTCATCTCATCAACGCGGACCATTTACGGTTGATGAACAAATCGCAGACCTGTCAGATGTCATTCAACACTCCGCGCAAGGTGAACCTTTGGTGTTAATAGGTCACAGTTTTGGTGGAGTCGTATCATTGGCATTCGCTCAACGTTTCCCCCATTTGGTAGCCGGACTTGTCATCTATGAGAGCCCCATGAGTTGGGAACCTTGGTGGCCCAAAGATTCAGGTGGAAGCGCTGCGGTTGCTGCGGCCGACGATCCTGAACTTGCGGCCGAAACCTTTATGCGCAGATTCATCGGTAATCGCCGATGGGAGTCGCTTCCTGAGTTCACACGAGTCCAGCGGCGTTCTGAAGGTGAGGCTCTTGTTGGCGAGTTAGGCGATATCCGTCGGCACAAACCTTGGGAGATTGATCTTGTGCGGGGGCCGCTTATGGCTGGTTACGGCTCGTTGTCAAAACCACATTTGCGAGACGCTGCTGAGTTGCTCGGTCGGCTACCTGATTGCCGAGCAGTAAAGATCGAAGGCGCACACCACAACGCTCACTCAGGTTCACCAGATGATTTTGTCAAACTGCTGGTTCAACCGCTGGTTGATCGTGTGATTCAGGGAAGTTGGTCTTGAAGATCAAGATCAACATTAAATCCAAGGACTTTGCATTGAACTCTAGCGCGATCAACACAATCAGAAATCGCGGAACGTTGATAGTAAACCAACCCACCCAAGGCAAGAGCGACAATCAAAACGATCGAACGCACGACTGCACTCACGGCGAATTTAAAAATGATCAAACCGACGGCAATCGGTACGAGGGCACCAAAAGTTGTGAAGTTTTTTAACTGGGACTCATCAAAAGCCCATAACGCAACAGTGGATATGTTTGACATATGTTCAGACTATGCAGACGGCGTGATTGAAATCAGGTATACCTCCTTGAATGGCGCTACTCTGACGACATGTCGAGTCCCAATTCACCTTCGCAAAATCCGATCAGCTTGACTCCACAAGGCCCACCGACCACTGTGATACCGCTCGAGAATCCAGCGATTCGCCATGATTTGTCTCAAGCGCTGGCTGCTGACAAAGAATCGCGGCGTGAAGCCGTCGCAGGTGTCGTGAGCCGCCATCCAAGGTCGTTGATCTGTTGGGCCAACATCGGAGATTTAGGACGTGACCAACTTGAGCGTTATGCCTATTACCGAATTGGATATCACCGCGGTCTCGATACCTTGAGGCAAAACGGTTGGCGCGGATCTGGTTACGTCAGATGGAATCAAGAATCAAATCATGGATTCCTGCGATGTTTGCTTGGTTTGCAAAAAATGGCCGAATCCATTGGTGAGTCGGATGAAGCTGAGAGATGTCACTTGTTTCTCCTGCAGCTTGATCCATCTGGAATTCCTCAAGAGTTTCTTGCGTTCCATCAGTAAGACCGTCGCAACAGATCTTGCCGATGACTGATATTCGTGGATACGTGCTTGCCGGCGGACAGAGCAGTCGCATGGGATCCGACAAGGCCCTTCTCAAAATTGAAGGTTTAACGGCGATTGAACGTCAGTGCCAGTTACTCGAACCGTTTTGCGCGCAAGGGGTCTACATCGCCGGTGCACGATCAACCGAACTCTCAAACCTTTCTTGGCCAGTCATTCATGATTCAACGCTGAACCAAGGGCCCCTCTTCGGAATCATCTCAGCGCTTCAACATGCCAAGAGCGGGATCGCTGTTATTTTGGCCGTTGATTTGCTGGCGATCGACAGGACTGATGTTTCTTCGTTACTAGAGCCCCTTACTCACGACGTCGGCCAGCAGGTAGATGTAACTTTCGCCCAATACGTTCAAGAATCAACCGTTCCAGACCCTCAGCCTCTATGTGCTGCGTGGCGCGTCGAGAACTGTCTTCCTCGATTACGCCAGCAATTTGACGACCAACAGCGTTCAGTGATGAAGGCTTGGCTAGAACTGCAACGACAAGGCGTCTCATTGCCTCAATCACATCTCATCAACATCAATTCACCGCGTGATATGGAGAACTTCAAAGACCTGAAAGGCTAGTTTGGTCCTATGTCGTCTTCTTATTCCGAAATATCAGTGAGCGATTTTGCCGAGTTACTCAACGAAGGAATCTTTCTGATTGATGTTCGCGAGACGGACGAATACTTGTCCGGTCATGTGCCAGGAGCAATACACATACCGTTGAATGAGGTTCCTCAGCGCGTGAACGATTTTCGTCATCCAAATGGCGGACCGACTTATGTCATTTGCAAAGTTGGCGGTCGCAGCGCGAGCGCTTGTGATTATCTGTCCAATCATTCGTTGACAGTGGTCAACATCATTGGCGGAACAATGGCATGGATCATGCAGGGTCATGACGTCATTGAGGGAAGCCAACCCAAGTGAATTCTGACCAATTGATCTTTGAATGGATTGCCGATGATCAGGCTCTAGATGAGTTGCTAGATCGTTTGCAGTCGCATTATCGCGTCGCTCTTGATACTGAGTTTCATCGCGAACGCACTTACTTCCCACGTCTCGCGTTAATCCAGTTGGCTTGGGTAGGCGGCATCGCCATCATTGACCCATTGTCATGTGATGCATCAAAACTGCATCGAATCTTCGGCAAGAAGCATCTCATTGTGCTTCATGCTGCTCAACAAGATCTAGATGTTATGACCCACTCAATGAAGACGGTGCCTGAGAATATTTTTGATACACAAATCGCCGCCGGATTTCTTGGTTACTCAACACCATCACTCGCATCACTTGTTAACTCTGAGTTGAAATTGGTTCTGCCTAAAGGCGATCGTCTCACTGACTGGTTGCGTCGACCACTCACGGACGGGCAAAAGTCGTACGCAGCGTCAGATGTTGAACACCTACTCGAGATTCACGATCGGTTAATCGCACAACTCGAGGAACGCGGCCGTCTGTCTTGGGCCGCCGATGCGTGCGAAGAGTTGCGGGTTCGCAAAATGGGGCCAGGCAACCCCGCCGACGCGTGGCAGAAACAAAAGGATGTGCGAGCGCTGAAACCCCAAACTCGCGGGGTATTGGCCGCTCTCGCAGAATGGCGGGAGCGTCGCGCCATGGCCAGTGATATCCCGCCACGTCAGGTCCTTCCCGATCTCGCCCTCCAAGGTATCGCTCAGCGCGAACCGACAAATCTCGGGGACCTCGCTCAATCCCGAGGGGTTGATGAACGTCATACCCGCGGCGCGATCGGTCAGGAGATCTTGGCAGCCGTCGCCTACGGAAAAGAACACCCGATCGAGATCTCATCGAATGAAGGTGACGAAGTTGAGCGCCATCTACGCCCGGCCATCACACTCATTTCGGCTTGGATCAGTGAAGTTGCCCGGATTGAACATGTTGATACTGCTCTCTTGGCGACCCGCCACGACATCGTGGCCTATCTGCGTCAAGACGCTGACGCCCGCCTCGCGAAGGGTTGGCGTCTTGACCTCATCGGAGAGCAACTTGACGATCTATTGCAAGGCAAGGCGGGCTTATCTTTTGACGGCAAGGGCGGTTTAAAGATGATCTCGGTGGTTGCAAGTGTTGATCCCAGTGGCTCAAAATCGGCCCGAAATAGCTGATACACGTCCTTTTCGGGGTCGCTCAATCACGAATGGCACACTGAAAATTCACGAAACCCCTTGAAGTTCCCACAAATAGAGGTCAATAGGTCCTACACTCTTGAGCGTTCTGTCATATGACCTAGTCATTTTTCAGAGCCGATTTTGAGTCGGTGCGTCCTGATTTCAGGCCAGTGCCACCCATCCTCGTAACCATCTCCTACCCCTCTCACAAGTTCGGAGCCCTGCCGTGAAAAAGGGTCGTCACCGTCGTTTCGAAGAAGCGAGAAAACTGAAGCAAGCAGGCCCCAGTGCCTTTGATCTCGGCCTTGGAGGCGGAGTCTCGCAACCGCGTTCTCAAGATGATGAGTACGCAGCCTTAGCCGAAAAGTACGGAGTCGTGTTTGACGATGAAGACGAGATTGAGGCTGAGGACGAGGACGACGACCTGGCTTAAGCCGGTTGTCCACAACTGATATGTACACACAACTACGTAATGTCGCGTTAGTCGCGCACGTTGACCATGGAAAAACAACTCTCGTGGACGCTCTGTTGCGCGCCACCGGAACCTTTGCAGCTCACCAAGCGGTAGTCGATCGAGTCATGGACTCGAATGATCAAGAGCGTGAGCGCGGAATCACCATCTTGGCGAAGGCCGCTTCGGTGGTCTACAAGGACACCAAGATCAACTTGGTTGACACACCTGGTCACGCTGACTTCGGTGGCGAAGTTGAGCGAGCCCTCACCATGGTTGACGGCATTTTGCTGCTTGTCGACGCGGCCGAAGGTCCACTTCCACAAACTCGCTACGTTTTGCAGAAGGCGCTGTCATTGAACTTGCCGGCCATTGTTGTCATCAACAAGGTTGACCGTGGTGACGCTCGCGCCGAAGAAGTGCTGGACGAGGTCTATCAATTGTTCATCGACCTTGAAGCCGACGATCACCACATCGATTTTTCGGTTGTTTCAGCGGTGGCCCGCGAAGGTCGCACCATGGTCGGACTTGGCATGCCAGCTCCGGACGCCGACTTGTCTTCATTGCTTGACACTATTCTCGAGCGAATTCCTGCTCCAGGCGGAGATTCAAATGCTCCCTTGCAGGCACTCGTCACCAACCTTGATGCTTCCGAATACCTCGGTCGTTTAGCCATTGGCCGCGTGTACCAAGGTGTCATGCGCAAGGGCGAAAACGTTGCTTTGCTCGAAGAAGAGTTCGCCGAAGGTCAGCCACCTTTGAAGCGTCGTCTTTCTCAGTTGATGGCCTACATGGGTGTTAGCCGTGTTGAGGTTGATGAACTGCGTGCTGGAGACCTTTTCGTCGTTGCTGGATTCCCCGAAGTTGAAATCGGTGACACCATTGCTTCAACTGAGACCCCGGTAGCACTTCCACGACTCACCGTCGACGAACCCGTGTTGCGCATGACTTTTGGTGTCAATACTTCGCCTTTCGCCGGACGTGACGGCAAATATCTCACCAGTCGTCACTTGATTGATCGCTTGCGTAAGGAAATCCTCGGCAACGTATCTATCAAACTTCATGAAACAGATTCTGCCGATGTGATGGAAGTGGCCGGTCGTGGAGAACTGCAATTGGCAGTTTTGATTGAAGGAATGCGCCGCGAAGGATTCGAACTTCAAGTGAGCCGACCCGAGGTAATCACCAAGGAAGTGAACGGCAAAAAGTTTGAGCCTCTCGAACGTGGCGTCTGTGACGTCCCCGATGAATACGTTGGCGCAGTCACTCAGGCACTGGCACCCCGTAAGGGCCGAGTCACCGATCTGCGCTCAGGAGACCCTGGCCGTTCAGTCATCACCTTTGAGTGCCCAAGTCGTGGTCTCATTGGTTTCCGTTCACTCTTGATGACGACAACTCGCGGAACCGCGATGTTGCACCAGAACCACGCTGGTTGGATGCCTTGGTGCGGCGAGCTTCCGCATCGTTTAGGCGGAGCAATGATCGCCGACCGCGAAGGAATGATTACGGCATATGCGCTGGACAACTTGCAACTTCGTGGCGAACTCTTTGTCGAACCAGGCGAAAAGACCTATGAGGGAATGGTTGTTGGCGAGAGTGCTCGAGGCGACGAGATGGTTGTCAACGCTGTTCGCGCTAAGGAAAAGAACAACATTCGTACGCACAGCCACGATGACGGTGTCAAACTTGCGGCGCCTCGAATCCATACTTTGGAAACGGCAATTGAATGGATCGCCGACGATGAACTCGTTGAGGTCACTCCAAAGGCGATTCGCGTCCGTAAGCGTTATCTCAACCCTGAGGATCGCAAGAAGGCTTTCAAAAAGGCCAACTAGTTATCTGACGAGCTACTTACTCTTCTTCACTGTTAACACGGGGTGGGGAAGGGTAACTGCAGTCGGACGTTCAAGAGCTTCGACCAGCAGGTCATAGACCTTTGCTCCGACTGATTCGATGATCTCTTCTTTGAGGTACTTGTAGACCGGCTCTTTACCGACGAATGCATCGGAGTTGTCGGTGCACCACCAATGCAAATCGGTTCCGCCGTCGCCCCAGTCACGACGCTTCCATTCGCGAACAACTGTGTTGACCCATCCATTGGTGTCGGTGTGGTATTCAAGACGAAGAGGAAGCTGCCAGCAGACATTCGGCTTCCAATCGAGGGGACGCTCGTTGGCTTCGGTAGCTGCAATGTGGAAAGCACATCCGGCTCCACCTTCAAAACCTGGACGATTCAAAAAGATGCAGGCTCCATCAACTCGGCGAGTCATAGTGTCGCCTTCTTTGTTCTTCTTCAGAAATCCTTTTTTCTTTGCCTTGTCCTTGAATTGCCAATTTTTTTCAGTCAACCGAACTACTGCTTTGACCACATTAGAAACGTCATCTTCATCAACAAAGTGCGCACCCTCGGAGCAACAGCCTTGATTCAGCTCAGGGGATGCGACATCCAAAATGCCCTGGCATCCTTCGCCAAAAATACATTTCCACGACGAGCGCATAAAAGTGGCATCAAAGACCCATGTCCGCTGTTCTTTCGGATCTTCGAACGACAGCATCTCGTGCAAGTCTTCGTGACGACCCGACAAACCAGTCACTGGGATCGCTTTACGCTTCGTGACAGCGGTTGAATTTGACGTTTTTTCTTTGGCGGATTTAGTCACACGCCTAGGTTAGGGGAATAACCCTTAATCCCACGATGAACCTTGGGTATCATTTCAATGTCATGTCTTCGCAAACCCCTCGCACCGCCAACGAACTGCGCTCAGCGTTCACCCAGTATTTCGCAGATCGTCAACACACTCCCGTCGCTTCGGCGAGTCTGATCCCTCACGATCCCACCGTGCTCTTCACGGTGGCCGGCATGGTGCCTTTCAAGCCGTACTTCGTCGGAGATGAAGTACCGCCCTACTCCCGAGCTGCAACAGTTCAAAAGTGCGCACGTGCCGGCGGTAAGCACAATGACCTCGACGATGTTGGCCGCACGAAACGCCACTTGGTGTTCTTTGAAATGTTAGGCAACTTCTCATTTGGTGACTACTTCAAAGAATCTGCAATTCCGTGGAGCTGGGAATTCGTGACCGAGAATCTTGGGTTTGATGGCGACCGCATCTGGGTCACTGTGCACACGAGCGACGATGAAGCCGAAGCGATGTGGCACGAACAAGTGGGCGTTCCCATGAATCGCATTCAGCGCTTGGGCGACAAAGACAATTTTTGGCAGATGGGTGATACCGGCCCATGTGGTCCATGTTCCGAATTACATATCGATCGAGGTCCAGAATTCGGCCCCGACGGCGGTCCATTGAATGATCCACACGGCGACCGCTTCATGGAGTTTTGGAACCTCGTTTTCATGCAGTACAACCAGGCGCCCGATGGCACTCGTACTCCACTGCCCAAACCTTCAATTGATACGGGCGCCGGTCTTGAGCGAATATTGGCACTCGTGCAAGGTAAAGACAGCGTGTGGGAAACCGACGCCATCTTTCCGATTGTTGAAGCGGCACAATCAGTCACCGGAGCGACCTACAAAATTGGTGACTACGAAGACCGCTCGAGTTTTTCATTACGTGTGCTGGCCGAGCACGCTCGTTCAAGCACAATGCTCGTCGGCGATGGTGTCTTCCCATCTAACGAGGGACGCGGCTATGTTTTGCGTCGCATTATTCGGCGAGCGGTTCGCCATGCCTACTTACTCGGAACCGAAAAACTAGTCATGCCATCTCTCGTCGAGACAGCCATCACCACTATGGGAGAGGCATATCCGGATGTCGTCGCCCAAAAAGATTTCATCATGGGAGTACTCACCAAAGAAGAAGAGCGCTTCCGCCAGACGCTCAAGACCGGACTCACCATTCTTGAAGATGAATTGCAATCAGCAGCGAAATCGAATCGTATTTTGTCGGGCTCAGCAGCTTTCTTATTGCACGACACCTATGGCTTTCCTCTTGAGGTCACTGAAGAGATCGTCAGTGAGCGCGATTTAGCCGTTGATATTGAAGGCTTCAACACCGAGATGGATCAACAGCGCCAGCGTGCCAAAGCGGCACGCAAAGGCGGTGAGGTTGATTCAATTCGCCACGAGATGTACCGCGAGGTCATGGAGCAATTCGGGACAACTGAGTTTATTGGCTATGAACAAGACTCATGTGACGCCAAGATTTTGGCGATCGTTCCTGACGATGACGGAACTTTTGATCTGTTCTTAGACCGCACACCGTTCTACGCCGCAAGTGGTGGCCAGGTCGGAGACACGGGATTCATCACATCTGGATCTAATCACTACGAAGTGATCGATACCACCTTTGCTTTGCCTGGTTTGCGCCGTCATCACTGCCGAGTCATATCAGGCAGTCTCACGGTCAATCAAAGCGTTACCGCTGACATCGATTCGCCACGCCGTCTCGCGATTCGCCGTCACCACACCGCCACACACATTTTGCACTGGTCACTTCGGCAAGTTCTTGGTGAACATGTCAAGCAGGCCGGTTCTTTGGTTGATGACGAGCGTTTACGTTTCGACTTCAGTCATTACGACGCAGTAACAGAAGTTGAACTTTTACGCATCGAAGAACTTGCCAACAGTCTCACGTTGTCTAACGAAGTAGTTGATTCAAGTGAGTCCTCAAAAGACGAAGCATTGGCGAAGGGAGCAATCGCTTTCTTCGGCGACAAGTACGGCGACCGAGTGCGAGTTCTCTCCGCGGGACCTTCAGTTGAACTATGCGGCGGAACTCACGTTTCGGCCACGGGCGATATCGGCATCATCAAGGTGATTTCAGAAGGTTCAGTCGGAGCCAATCTGCGTCGCATCGAGGCAGTCGCCGGAACTCGTACGCTCAGCCTCCTACAGCACGATCGTCGAGTGATCACAGATGTCGCGCGCTTGGTAGGGACGGGTCCCGATGAATTGATGTCGGGAGTGCAACGAAAAGTTGATGACATCAAGGACCTACAAGATGAGAACAAGATTCTGCGCTCTCGATTGGCTACGGGCGCTGCGAGCACGCTTGCAGCGGATGCTGTTGACGGAGCTGTCATTGCTCAGGTTGACGATCTGACTCCGTCAGATTTGCGTGACCTAACGATTGCTGTACGTCAGCAACCAGGTGTGCACACTGTGGTTCTCATCGGAGTTTCTCCCGGCGGTGGCGTGTCTCTGGTTGGGGCTGTCGACGCTTCAACTGGCAAAAACGCCGCACAACTCATTGCCGCCGCCGCTAAAGCGGTCGGAGGTGGAGGAGGAGGCAAGGGCGATATCGCCACGGCTGGGGGTAAGAACCCGGCTGGTATACCCGAAGCTCTTCGTCTTGCGCTGGAGGCTGCGCACAACTGATGCGCGCTATTGGTCTCGATCTTGGTACCAAACGCATCGGCGTCGCTGTTAGTGATTTTTCGGGCACAATAGCGAGTCCACATTCCGTGATCCTTCGTAGTAAGTCAGTGCGGCTTGATCACCAAAAGATTCTTGAACTCGTGATTGAAGAAGAAGCCGAAATGGTGATCGTTGGTTTACCGCTTTTGATGTCGGGAACACATGGTCCAGCCGCGAAGGCCGCCACCACTGAAGCAAGGCGACTCAGTACGGTTCTCTCTGTGCCAGTCGAAATGTTTGATGAACGAATGACCACAGTTGCCGCAGATCGAGTCCTCAAAGAAGCCGATTTAAGCGCAACTGCGCGTCGCCAGTTTGTGGACAAAGTTGCCGCAGCGATCATGTTGCAAGCCTGGCTCGAAAGACGCCGAGCGTCATGAGGCACGACGAATTGCCCATAGATGAAGCCGTCCACGACCCGTACCAGGTTTTGCCTACGGTTTGTGTGAACAAGCGATTGAATCAAACAGTGGTGAATCGAGCGGCTTTGCTCGTTGTCTCGATCCTTGCGATCATCGTTGTTGTCTACGGCGGCTATCAGTTGTGGTACTTACGGCAGGTTAATCCGCCCGGAGATGCTGCGGCTGCCGAAGTATTCACAATCACCGAGACCGACGATTTAGTGACCGTCAGCAAGCGTCTCGAGCAAGAAGGGTTCATAGTTAATGACTCGGTCTTTCGCTCGTATGTTTCCTCCAAAGGCGGACTTGACGTTGCCGCAGGTTTCTACACCTTGAAACCGCAAGACCATGTCGGAAACATCTTGCGCGTTTTACGAACTCCGCCTAATGAAACACTCACCAAGATTACTTTTCCCGAAGGCTTCACTTTGTCACAGATGGCAGAACGTTTGGGTGAAGAATTGAAGTCGGTAACAGAATCTGATTTTCTCTTAAAGACTGGCGATACTCCCGCTGAGATTTCAGCAGTTCGTTCTGTGTATCAGCCCGAATCAATCACGTCCCTTGAAGGTTTGCTTTTCCCAGATACTTACCTCATCAATGGAGGCCAGACCGCAACACAAGTAGCCCAACAAATGCTCAAGCTCATGGAACGAGTGGGACGTCAAGAAGGTCTTGATGACTCGATGAACGCAGTTGGTCTCAGTCCGTATCAAGTATTAACAATTGCTTCGATTATCGAACGTGAGGCGAAGGTTCCCGAAGACCGGGCGAAGATCTCGCGAGTGATTTACAACCGGTTGGCAATAGGAATGCCTCTGGAGATTGATGCAACACTTTTCTACAAGCAGGATCCCGAATTACCCTTCCTCGAGTTGAAGGCGATTGACAGTCTCTACAACACGTACCTTTACACGGGTTTGCCGCCGACACCGATTTCTAATCCCGGTCGAGCCGCGATCAACGCTGCACTCAACCCTGCGCCAAATCCATCATCTGGTGATCCAATCTGTCTTGAGATCACCGATGGTTCTCCGTGCGCATATTTCTATTATGTGTTGGCCGACAAAGATGGCCGTCACGTTTTCGCTGCAACATTGGCTCAACACGAAATCAATGTTCAAGCGGCGATCATCGCAGGAGTACTTTGATATGACCTCAACACAACAGGTGTTTACCGACGCGATACGCGGACACCAAGTTAGTAATCAAACATCGATCGCAGCTGTCATCGGCGATCCAGTTAAGCACAGTTTGTCGCCGGTGATTCATAACGCTGGTTTTCAGTCTTTGGGAATTGACTGGTTTTACGTCGCATGCGAGGTGAAGGCAGACCAGACTCAAGAAGCACTCGAGGCCATGAAATTTCTCGGGTGGCGTGGGCTATCGGTCACGATGCCTCACAAAACAACGATGGCCAACTTTGTTGATGCAATCAGTGATTCAGCTCGCGCCTTGAACAGCGTCAACACGGTCGAAGTGTTGGTAGATGGCTCATTGATGGGGCACAGCACCGATGGCGATGGCCTTGTGTCAAGTTTGCTTGCGCAAGGCATTGAGCCTGCAGGAAAAGATGTATTGATTCTTGGCGCCGGGGGAGCTGCTCGATCGGTGATCGACGCCCTCTACCGTCAAGGTTCCCGCCACCTGTCCGTCGTTAACCGATCCATTGAGAGCGCTCAAACGGCATCCGCATTGGCTCCAGGTATTGCCAACGCGATCGCTCTCAGCGATGACTCAGCCTTATCTGAGGCGGCTTCACACTGCGACATCATGATTAATGCTACGAGTGTTGGCATGTCGAAGAATCCGGCCGTGAGTTCGGTGAGCCCAATTTCAGCCGATCTGATCACCTCAGCCCACGTCGTGGTCGATTTGGTGTATCACCCCATCCAGACCGAACTGCTTCGTCAAGCCCAAATCCGCGGGGCGCAGCCCATTGACGGGCTCGGAATGCTGGTTTATCAAGCTGCGCTGCAACAACAGATCTGGACCGGGTTGACGCCCGATGTGTCCGATATGTATCAAGCAGCATTACAGGCTCTTTCCTGAGTCAGCGGTAACCTGACTACCAATGTTGCGCTACCTCACCGCCGGCGAATCCCATGGACAAGCCCTTGTCGTCATTGTCGAAGGTCTTCCTGCGGGTCTGTCGATCACAGTCGAAGATATCCAAATCGAACTGTCACGTCGTCGGCTCGGATACGGCCGCGGTCCGCGTCAACGGTTTGAAAAAGACGAAGTGACGCTGGTCGGCGGAATCCGTCACGGTCGAACTCTTGGTTCTCCAGTCGCCATCGAAATAAAGAACAGCGAATGGTTCCGTTCCGATAAATGGCACAAGGAGATGGACCCGGCACCCGGCGTGACCGCCGATCCCTTAACCAAAGTTCGACCCGGCCATGCCGATCTCGCTGGTATGCAGAAATACGGTTTCACGGATGCTCGCGATGTTCTGGAACGAGCCAGCGCACGCGAAACAGCCGCCCGTGTCGCGGCAGGCGCACTGGCGAAAGCATTACTGCGAACCATCGGCATTGAAGTCATCTCCCATGTCATTTCAATGGGCACTGCCAAGTCTGATAACTCGCAACGCCCTGCACCCTCTGACCTTCACCTAGTTGACGAATCACCCGTGCGTAGTTTCGACACCGCCGCAGGTGAACGAATGGTCACCGAAATCGAACAAGCAGCCAAAGAGGGCGATTCATTAGGTGGCATCGTTGAGGTGCTTGCGTACGGAGTTCCCGTAGGACTCGGCTCACACGTGCATTGGGATCGCAAGATCGATGCACTACTCGCTCAGGCAATCATGAGCATTCAAGCCGTCAAAGGTGTTGAAATTGGCGATGGTTTCGAGGTCGCGTCACGCCGAGGTAGCGCTGGCCACGATCCGATTCATTGGGATGCCGCATCTGAGAGTTTTGTCCGTACTGGGACTCTTGCTGGCGGCACAGAAGGTGGCATCACAACCGGAGAACTTCTGGTGGTGCGCGCTGCAATGAAGCCACTCGCAACATTGAATAGACCGACTTTGCCAACTGTTGATGTGATTACTAAGGAATCGGGCGTCTCTTTCAAAGAACGGACTGATGTCACTGCAGTACCAGCTATGGGCGTCGTTGCCGAGACAATGGTTGCGTTGGTCTTGGCTGCTGAAGCACAGCGCAAGTTTGGTGGCGATTCGGTGACCGAGTTTGTTCGCAACGCCACATCGGCCGTTCAACCTTTATGAACCAACAGATTTCACCGGCACCCCATCTGGTGTTAGTGGGTCTGATGGGAACCGGTAAAAGCACTGTCGGACGACGACTTGCGCACAAACTGGGTTGGGAATTTCTCGACACCGACGACGAAATCAACCGGTTCACTGGGCAATCTGTTCGACAGATTTTTGAGAGCGACGGAGAAGAACGATTCCGTCAAATTGAGCACGATGTCTTGGCCGTTGCTTGGTCCGCACCAACACCACATGTGATCGCTGCTGCGGGAGGAATCGTTCTTCGTGCTGACAATCGCGAGATCTTGAAAACCGCTCAACATGTCGTGTGGCTGAACGCTCCACTGCATGTTTTACTTCAACGTATCGGTCAACGGGCATCTAAGGCGGAAGGGCATCGACCATTACTTGACACGAGCCCTGCAGAAAAGTTGCAAGAGATGTACATCACTCGCGAAAGTCTTTATCAAGAAGTAGCAACCCATGAGATCAATGTGGAAGGCTTGCTAATTGAAGAAGTCATCGACAAAATTTTGAGTTCAATCGGCTTGGAGGCGGCATCATGACAATTCACCGCGTTGATGTTCGTATTCCTGGACGCGAATATCCAGTTCTCATTGGTCACGGGGCCATCAGCGAGATTCAACAAGTTCTTCCGACGTCGGCGCGTCGAGCGATAGTTGTCACCCAAGATGGAATTCCATCAGACATATCTCTTCCCATCGAATCGCGAACGGTCGTCATTGGACAGGGAGAGTCAGCAAAAACTCTGGCCACGATCGAAACTTTGAGTCAACAATTCGCCGATATGGGCATCACCCGCAATGACGTCATCATCGGAATTGGTGGGGGAATGGTGACCGATGTTGCTGGCTTTGCCGCAGCATCGTGGCATCGCGGTACACCCGTGGTTCACATCGCGACTTCACTTCTGGCCATGGTCGACGCAGCCATCGGTGGAAAAACTGGTGTCAATCTTCCTCAAGGTAAAAATCTCGTTGGAGCTTTTTGGCAGCCCAGTGCTGTGATTTGTGATCTCGATTTTCTTTCATCGTTGCCTGATCGCGAATTGCGTTGCGGACTCGGCGAAGTGGCGAAGTATCACTTTCTCACCGGAGACGATCTGTTGTCTCTGTCGTTAGATGAGCGAGTCGCTCGATGCGTCAGCATTAAAGGTTCCTTTGTTGAACAAGACGAGCGCGAATCGGGTAAACGTGCGTTTCTCAATTACGGACATACTTTGGCTCACGCTCTCGAAACAGTTGGAAAGCACCAACTCGCTCATGGTGAAGCAGTTGCTATCGGACTCATATTCGCGGCGCGCCTGGCCCGTGCACTCGGGCGAATTGATGACGACCGAGTTGATTACCACAAGTTGGTTGTGGGGCAGACTTATTCTCTCCAAACCCGAATGCCCTCAGGATTGGATATCGACGCTTTGATGACCGCAATGTCTCGCGACAAGAAGGCGCTGCATGGCCTGACCTTCATCTTGGACTCATCCAATGGGCTAGAAATAGTGGCGGATATCCCCGCCGATGTCGTTCGGTCCGCACTAGTCAGCTTCAGCAAGGCTTAATGTTGCCGTGCACGTTGACCCCGAGCAAGTAGCGTCTCGCCTGTGGGAACCATCCTTTTACTACACGGTCCAAACCTCAATCTTTTAGGGCAACGCGAACCCGAAGTATACGGGACGGCAACACTCGCTGATTACGTCACGAGCGTCAGCAAGGTCGCATTAGATGCTGGCCACACTCTCGAAGAATTTCAAAGCAATCACGAGGGACAAATTGTTGATGCCATCCACGCGGCACGAGGTCGTGTCGATGCCATCATCATCAACGCCGGGGCGTTCACTCATTACGCGTGGAGCATTCACGACGCCCTTGCAACGTTCTCGGGGCCGGTAATCGAAGTGCATATCTCCAATCCCAATGCTCGCGAACCTTGGCGACACACCAGTGTGATTGCTCCCGTAGCCAATGGCACGATTGCTGGTCTCGGAGTCTTGGGCTACGACCTTGCTGTGACTGCAGTCGCCCGCCTTCTCAAGTGAGAAGACAATGATTGGGCATTCATCGCTCATGCGTGCCCACAAGTTTTTTGATGTCGTTAATCGCGGTTCGTCTCAAACCTGTCTCATTACCGATCTTGCCGATATACGTTGGCTCACAGGTTTTTCGGGCTCACATGCCTGGCTGATCGCTCATCATCAGAAGCTTTTCTTATTGACCGACGGTCGGTACACCGAGCAGGCCCGCGCCGAAATCGATGCGCATGAAGCTTCGGTTGAAGTCATTGAATGTCGCACTCAGTCTGCGATGCATACAGTCGTCGAAACATTGACGAAGGGTGCAGCGGAAGTTCAGTTCCAAGAGTCGCAATTGACGTATCAACATTTTCGGGCACTTCAATCAGAATTGACATCAACTTTGGTTCCGTGTGATTCGGCTATCAAGTTCCTTCGTCGGCAAAAAGACGAAGGCGAGATTCGACTCATTGAGTCGGCATGTTTCATTGCCGATCAAGCATTACAACAGTGCGTCCATTTACTGTCTGATGGAGTGACCGAGAACGATGTCCGAGACGAACTCGAGTACATCATGCGAAGACTCGGTGCCGACGGACCCTCCTATGACACGATCGTGGCAGCAGGACCAACCAATTCGGCGCGACCTCACCATCGCCCGACCGTCACACCGATCGAAAACGGCCACACAGTCATCATTGATGTCGGCGCTTTGGTGTCCGGTTATCACTCAGATATGACTCGGTCTTTTGTTGTCGGTCCCATGAGTTCTGAACAAGCCGAGTGGTACGAGGCCGTACGAGCATCTCAGCAGGCGGGGGTAGGTGCGTGTCGACCAGGTGTTCAGGTGTCCGAGATAGACACTGCCTGCCGAAAAGTACTCCTCAAGTCTGGCCTTGAGCAATATTTCACCCACGGAACTGGGCATGGTGTGGGACTGATGATTCATGAAGAACCCTTCATAAATTCTTCTGCTTCGGCAATTCTTCAACCCGGAGACGTCGTGACTGTCGAACCTGGGCTCTATCGTGGGGGGTTCGGCGGTTTCCGTGTTGAAGACCTCGTGGTCATCACCGAACATGGTTGCCGAATATTGAACACATCTCCCAAGGATCCAACATGCCCGCCATTACAACTAACGACCTGAAGAACGGCATCACGCTGCAACTCGAAAACGGACTCTTCACGGTCATCGAATTCCAGCACGTCAAGCCCGGCAAAGGTGGCGCATTCGTGCGCACCAAACTGCGCAACCTCAAAACTGGCAACGTTTTGGAAAAGACCTTTAACGCCGGAATCCGTGTCGAGCAGGCCATGCTCGAAAAGAAGGATATGCAGTTCTTGTATCGCGACGGAGACGACTACGTCTTCATGGACACCGAGTCGTACGACCAGATCAATGTTGCGCCCGTCGCACTTGGCGACGCCGCCGATTACATCATCGAATCAATGATTGCGATCATCGCGACCCACAACACCGAAATCGTGTCGGTTGAAATTCCGGCATCAGTAGAACTGTTGATCGCCAATACCGAACCCGGAATTCAAGGGGACCGTGTTTCTGGAGCTCGCAAGCCCGCTGAACTCCAGACAGGCAAGACCATTCAGGTCCCGTTGTTCGTGAACATTGGCGACAAAGTTAAGGTCGATACTCGTTCAGGCGAATACTTGACGCGAGTCTGATCGTGGCCTCACGTCGATCGCGTTCATCGCACATCGATCCTCGTTCACAGTCTCGTGAGCGTGCATTGACACTCTTATATGAAGCCGATACCAAAAATCTAGACGGCCACGCTGTCTTGGCCGGTTTGGTTGACGATCCCGACCAGGTCACTGCCCTCATTGTTCGTGGTGTTTCTGATTTGGCTTCAGAGATTGATGGCATCATTATTCAACATGCCGATGGTTGGACAATCGAACGCATGCCTTGCCTTGACCGCAATATTCTGCGGATGGCAACTTTTGAACTCTTGAAACGTGACGACATTCCCAAAGCTGTGATTTTGGATGAAGCAGTTCATCTCGCCAAAACATTTAGTACCGATGACTCTGGTCGTTATGTGAACGGCGTGCTTTCAGCGATCGCCAAACAAGTACGCACCAACTAATTCGTCGCCACTCGTCAATCGTGGTGCTTGGTTTCCGGCCAGGGAATCTTTCCATTGGCCGCATCAGCAACATTGGCCAATGTAAATCCGGCGAGATGCTCACGCATATGGTCTCCCGTGTGCTTCCAGATAGCGAGCAAAACACATTGACCCTCGTGATCACATGATCCGTCTTGATGAGGCTCACCAAAATCACCCAGAGTGATTGGACCATCAACGGCAGAAATAATGTCGTTCAAACGAATCTCTTCAGGCAAGCGGGCCAGGGTGTAACCGCCACCGACTCCTCGCTTTGACTTCACTAACCCTGCGCCTTTGAGCGCCAACAAAATTTGTTCAAGGTAGGGCTGGGGAAGGCCAGTGCGATCGGCAATATCACGTACCGAAGTGGGTCCAGGTTCACCCGCGTGCAAGGTCAGAGAAAGCAAAGCCCGGCAGGCATAGTCACCCCTCGTTGAAACACGCACGTTCTCATCGTAGGAGGTTGAAGCCCCGATAATACGAATTTCTCATCTTCAATCCACTCTCAATCATCTCTCAATCATCTCTCAATCCGCTTACGACCTACATGCACCAATCACAACATCGCGCCACAATGCAGGCAATTCGCCGTCAGATGGTGAAAGATGGGCTCATGCAACCTGTTCCCTTCATCCCCGATTACTCGGGCGCGAACTTGACCGGAATCATTCCAGGATGTCTTTTAGGTACGTCTGGGCGCCGCCCTCAGTGGTTTCCTCAGCCGTTACAGCAAGCCGAACGTATCGTGTTGTTGGTCATTGACGGGCTTGGATACGAGCAGTTGCAACGACATGCACACCTCGCTCCGAACCTGATGTCACTCGTTGGAGGTTCGATTACAACAATCGCGCCCAGCACCACGGCAAGTGCGTTAACAAGTCTTGTCACTGGCGCGAGTCCCGCCGAACACGGAATTGTTGGCTATCGCATGGACATGGGTGACTCAATCATGAATTCGTTGCGTTGGTGGTCAGATACTCGAGACTTACGCAAAGTCCACCCTCCGGCAACAGTGCAACCCATCCCGCCCTTCGTTGGAATGACGATTCCGGTTGTAAGCCGGGCCGAGCTTGAAGGTTCAGCTTTCACTGAAGCGCACTTACGGGGGAGTCGTCCGTGCGGTTGGCGAGCTGCAAGTTCCATCGTTGCGCAATGTGCTCAGTTGATTGCTTCAGGTGAGAAGTTTGTGTATGCCTATTACGACGGCATCGACAAGATCGCGCATGAACGCGGTTTCGGTGAGTATTACGACGCCGAAATCGCGGCGACTGATTGGCTCGTTGGCGCGCTTCTCAATACCTTGCCGTCTGGCACAACTTTGACCATCACTGCCGATCACGGTCAAGTACAAGTGGGCGACAACGTCGTGCACCTATCGGATGACATCAAGGCAACGCTGCACCATCAGTCTGGGGAAGGGCGTTTCCGTTGGCTTCATGCGAAACGGGGCCAAGAGTCGGAACTTCTTCAGATCGCCAGTGACTCGTACAGTGATATCGCCTGGGTCGTGTCACGTGATCAAGTTGTTGAAGAAGCTTGGCTCGGACCAGCACGAGGTGGGCGAATGGCCGATCAAGTCAAGCGTCGACTCGGTGACGTCGCACTCGTCCCATTTTCCGCCACAACATTTGATGATCCTTTAGATTCTGGACCCTTTAGTCTCGTCTGTCGACATGGTTCATTGACCGCAGAAGAAATGTTTGTTCCGTTTCTTGCTCGAACAGTCTGAGCGATATCCGAATCT
>JBIIMF010000076.1:0-5804 GCA_044338135.1 Ilumatobacteraceae bacterium
GGCGGTTGGGGTTATGGCATCGCAGTGATTGGTGCGGTCAACTCGGTGATCGCATTCGGTTACTACGGCAGCATCATGCGTGAAATCTGGATGAAGCCCGCACCGAATGGCGAAACATCTGCCGTGAAGACACCAAGTTCTTTGATTGCCGCCATGGTCATCACAACTGCAGGAACCATCGTGTTTGGTGTGTTGCCAGGTGTGGTGCTGCGTTTCGGCGATCTCGCCGATCTCACCGGTGCCTTCGGCCGCTGATCACATCGGTCGCATCATTGATGCGGCTGACAACGAACAGGTTCGCTTCGATCATTTCATGAACGAAGTGCTCTATGGCGCTCACGGTTTTTATACATCTGGTGTTGGACGTGCCGGTCGCCGCGGAGACTTCATTACATCACCAGAAATCGGTCCGTTATTCGGAACAGTGATTGCTCGAGCACTTGATGCGTGGTGGCGTGAAATGGGCAGCCCCGATGACTTTCATATTTATGATGTTGGCGCCGGACCTGGAGGTCTAGCGCGAGCTGTGATTGCCGCGCAACCTGATTGCCTTGCTGGCGATGTTTCGCGCTACGTGTGTGTCGAGATTGGCGAGGCACAGTGGGCCACGCATCCCACGGGCGTGACCTCTATGAAGTCATTACCCGGTGGTGAACTACGCGGTGTTGTGCTTGCCAATGAACTGCTCGACAACTTGCCTTTTCGATTGCTGGTGTGCGACGGCGTTTGGCGTGAAGCTTGGGTGATTCATCGAGCCGGATCTTTCAGCGAAGTCTTGCAGCCACTCAAAGAAGAGCCTGCCTTTGCATTGCCTGCAAAACCAATTCACGGCGCACGCATTCCGTGGCAACAAGCAGCGGGTCAATGGGTGAGTGACATTCTGAGTCGTTTAAATGGACGCCTTGTTGTCATTGACTATGCGGTTCCGTTAACGGCCGAATTGGCCCAACGACCCTGGCGCGATTGGTTACGTACCTATGCGGGTCACGAAAAGGGAGCGCACTATTTACGCAACGTTGGTGCGCAAGACATCACAACCGATGTGTGCATTGACCAAATCATTGCGACATGCGGGCAACCCGATTCGGTGCGCTCTCAATCACAATTTTTGCAGTTGTGGGAAATTGATGAATTAGTGGAAGAGGGAAAGCGAATTTGGCATGAAGAATCCGCGCGGCCTGGATTGCGGGCGATGAAAATGCGGAGTCGAATTAGTGAAGCCGAAGCACTTTTGGATCCGAACGGGGTTGGCGGATTTACTGTGATGGAATGGACTAAGTTACAACGGTGATCGCCGTTGAAGGTTTAACCAAAAAGTATGGGTCAACAACTGCAGTTGATTCTTTGTCGTTCACGGTGACTCCTGGTCGAGTCACCGGTTTCCTCGGACCAAATGGTTCGGGAAAGAGCACATCAATGCGTTGCATGATCGGACTTGACCGCATGCAGTCGGGTTCGGCATTGTTTGACGGAAAGTCGTATCGAGAACTCAAGAAACCGCTCCATGAAGTAGGGGCGTTGCTCGACGCAGGCAACGCTCATAATGGTCGTACCGCACGAAACCATTTGCGTTGGTTGGCAATGAGCAACGGCATGTCTCCCAAGCGCGTTGATGAAGTTCTTGAACTCGTCGGTTTGACCGACGTAGCGAAAAAACGAGTCGGACAGTTTTCGTTGGGTATGAAGCAGCGACTCGGTATTGCATCAGTCATGTTGGGTGATCCGAAAGTTGTGATCTTGGACGAACCAGCGAATGGACTTGACCCTGAAGGAATTCGTTGGATTCGCGAGATGCTCAAGCACTTGGCCTCGCAGGGTCGTTCGGTGTTGGTGAGTAGTCACTTGCTCTCTGAGATGGCACTCATGGCCGATGATCTGATTGTGATTGGTAAAGGTCGTTTGATTACCGAATGCACGGTTCCCGATTTCATTGATCAATACGCCAAGAAATGGGTCATTGTAAAAAGCCCACAACTTGATTCGTTTGTTTCGGTTGCGCAAGGTCAGGGAATGCATGTATCGCTTGGACAGGGAGTCGCCGAGTTCCACGGTGTCGAGGCAGCAACGATTGGTGAGCTTGCAGCGAAGAACAATGTGGTGTTACACGAACTGTCAACACAAACCGGATCACTTGAAGACGCATTCTTAGAAGTCACGGCCGATGCGGTGCAATACCACGGTCACTCCGAGAACCAGTCAAACGGAGTTGCATCATGATTGCTCTCATCCGTAGTGAGTGGATCAAACTACGCACAGTTCGCTCAAACATCACGATGACGTGTTTTGCTGTCGTACTTCCTTTGGCAATTACTTTGTTAACAACAGTTTTCAAAGATATTGAAAAAGTTGACTCTCAAACGGTTTCTGCTGTGTTGTCAGGCAGTGGAACGCTGAGTGTTTTGCTCTTCGGAATTCTCGGAGTACTAGCTATTACTCAGGAATACTCGCAAGGGACAATTCGACTCACATTGGCTGCGAACCCTCGGCGTACTCGAGTCTTTGTCGCTAAAGGCATTGTGCTCGCAATTTTGTCCGGCGGACTGACCGCATTCATTATTCTGGTCGGCAACTTTGCAGGCGAAGCAATTTTGGATTCACGCGGTGCAATTGGCAAATTGTCAAACGACAAAATGGGTCAGGCTTATCTGGCCATGATTGCGCTGAGTGTTTTGGTGTCGTTGCTCGGTATGGCTATCGGAACTTTGACGCGCAACCCGCCAAGTGCCGTCACTGTCTTGGTTTTGTGGCCATTGCTTCTTGAATCGCTGATTGGTGGTCTGTTGTCAATTGCAATTAGTGACGAGATTTTTAAATGGATGCCGTTCCAAACGGGTTTGAACGCGTTGCTCCTTGAAGATTCAGACATGGACTTTGGTCGCTGGGGATCAGTTGGCTACTTCGGACTATGGATCTTGGCCTTGAGCCTGTTCGCTCACACGGTCTTCAAACGTCGCGACGCCTAAACATTCCCCCGTGCTTCTGGTGTCGATTTAGTCGCTATTACCAAACCAAACGACACCAGAACCACTACTGATTATGGTCGGGGCGGCGGTTTCAGACATGACCCCTTATGTCTATTCGCCTAGAGTTAGCACCGAGAAATGATTTGAACATCTCGACTTTTGTGTGGGGGAAATATGTCAGCCGATGATCAGCAGACCAATATCGACGATCTTTTGTTGGAGAATCGCAAGTTTCCGCCCTCGGCTGCATTCAAGAAGAATTCGTTAGCAGTTGGAACACATCTCTACGACCAAGCAGCGGCCGATGACGAAGGATTCTGGGCTCAACAAGCAGCTGACCTGATTGATTGGGATCAAGACTGGCACACCATCTGCGAGTGGAACGTTCCGTATGCCAAGTGGTTTGTCGGTGGCAAGTTAAACGTTTCTTACAACTGTCTCGACCGCCATGTACTTGCTGGCAACGGTGACAAGGTGGCGATTCACTGGGAAGGCGAACCTGGTGACACGCGCACGATTACGTATTCCGAGTTGCTCGTTGAAGTCGAAAAGTTCTCAAATGTTCTGAAGTCATTGGGTGTCGTCAAAGGCGATCGCGTCAATATCTACTTGCCAATGATCCCTGAAGCAGCAGTGGCAATGTTGTCATGCGCGCGTATTGGTGCCGCACACTCTGTTGTGTTTGGCGGTTTCTCATCGCAGGCTCTGGCCGACCGCATTAACGATGCGGAAGCGAAAGTTCTCATCACTGCCGATGGTGGATATCGCCGTGGCGAAGTGTTCGAGTTAAAGCCAGCCGCCGATGAAGCAATTGCCTCAACACCAACGATTGAACATGTTGTTGTCGTGAAGCGTGGCGGCAACAAGGTCAACATGGTTGCTGGTCGCGATCATTGGTATCACGACCTCATGGCGAATGCTTCAGATAATTGTCCAGCCGAACCGATGGACAGTGAACAACTGTTGTTCTTGTTGTATACCTCGGGCACCACCGGTAAGCCCAAGGGAATCATGCACACCACGGGTGGTTATCTCACTCACGTGACGTACACACATAAATATGTGTTCGATCTTCATCCCGAGAGCGATGTGTATTGGTGCACTGCCGACGTGGGTTGGATCACTGGTCACAGCTACATCGTGTACGGCCCACTTTCAAACGGCGCAACACAAGTGATTTACGAAGGTGTGCCTAACTATCCAGCGAATGATCGCTTGTGGTCAATTGTTGAAAAGTATGGCGTCACGATTTTCTACACCGCGCCAACAGCAATTCGTACGTTCATGAAGTGGGGCGATGACGAACCAGCCAAGCACGACATGTCAACGTTGCGTTTACTTGGTTCGGTTGGTGAACCCATTAACCCCGAAGCGTGGATGTGGTATCGCGACACGATTGGTCGCGGTGAATGTCCGGTTGTTGACACATGGTGGCAAACCGAAACTGGTGGCATCATGATTAGTCCGTTGCCAGGTGCGACAACTCTCAAGCCAGGTTCGGCAACGTTCCCCGTTCCGGGTATTTCTGCTGAAGTTGTTGATGATGCCGGCAATCGTGTTGATCATGGTGGTGGCTACTTAACGTTGACACGCCCATGGCCTGGAATGTTGCGCGGTATTTGGAATGACCCCGAGCGTTATCAAGAAACGTATTGGAGTCGTTTTGAAGGTCGTTACTTTGCAGGTGACGGAGCGAAGCTCGACTCTGAGGGCTACTTGTGGTTACTTGGTCGTGTTGATGATGTGATGAACATCAGTGGTCATCGCATTTCAACAACCGAAGTTGAGAGTGCATTGGTGTCGCACCCGGCAGTTGCCGAAGCTGCAGTTGTTGGAGCAAATGATCCGACGACAGGTCAAGCGATTATTGCGTACGTGACGTTGCGCGGTGGACACGAAGCTGACGAAACTGAATTGCGCAATCACGTGGCCAAAGAAATTGGCGCGATTGCCAAACCGAAGATGATTTACTTCACTCCCGAATTGCCCAAGACGCGTAGTGGCAAGATCATGCGTCGTTTATTGCGTGACGTTGCTGAAGGACGCAATCTTGGTGACACCACAACGTTGGCCGATGCGAGTGTGGTGAACGAGTTACAGAAGCGTGCCGCCGAAGCCCCCACCGAAGACTGAGGCAAAACTCAGTTTGCTTAGTCGCGGAAGTTGTCGAACTGCAAGGGAATCTCAAGGTCTTGACCCTTGAGCAGACTCATCACTTCTTGTAGGTCGTCGCGCTTTTTGCTGGTGACGCGAATGGTGTCGCCCTGAGTCTGGCTGCTGACTCCCTTGGGACCCTTTTCTTTGATGAGGCGGTTGATCTCGCGGGCTTTGTCGGACGAGATACCGACCTTGATGGTGACGACCAAGCGAACCGAGTTGTGGCTGGCCTCTTCGACCTTGCCGTACTCAAGTCCTCGCAACGAAACCCCCCGCTTGACCAGACGTTCTTCGAGCACGATCTTGAGGGCATTCAAGCGGTCTTCGCTGACCGTACGCAGGGTGATCACGAGGTCTTTTTGCTCAATGGACGACTCGGTGTTCTTGAAATCAAAGCGGGTGGCGATTTCACGCTGGGCCTGGTCGACCGCATTCTTGACTTCTTGGTGATCAACTTCGGAAACAACATCAAATGTGGGCATATTCAGAGCGTAATGCGCCCAACTACTTGAATCGGGCAGGTGTCAGCAGTAGGTCGTCGGCGATACGATCAGAAGTCGCAAACATATGGGTCGGTGCCCGAGCGGCCAAAGGGAGCAGACTGTAAATCTGCCGGCATTGCCTACGTAGGTTCGAATCCTGCTCGGCCCACAACGAAACGCCCGATTGCAATCGCAATCGGGC
>JBIIMF010000077.1:0-5679 GCA_044338135.1 Ilumatobacteraceae bacterium
TTTCATATCGCTCGGCCCGACGCGGCGTTAGCGAAACTGTGAGCGATGCCGAAGTTTTGACCGAAGCCTTTGAACGGGCAGTTGTGGCATCGGTTTCAGACGGAATCGACATTCAACATGTCTTCACCAATCCACCGCGAGACAAAAAGAATTAGTTATTTGATAGCTGTTGGTGCAACGGGAGCACCAACTGCGCGCGTAAATGGCAAAGGTGTTGCAGTGAGCATGAAGTCGTACTGACCATCGGCCGCGCAATCAGCGGCTAAATCGTCAAGCACCCAGTTCTGACCCTGCGTTAAACCAATATCACGAATGTTGATCATGTGGACTGGCAGCATCGCAGCCGGATCTTCGGGTGGGTAACACTCAAACACAATGGTGTCGGTCGCAACAATGGCAACATCGTTATCGCGAACCCACTGAATGCTCTTTTGACCAAGGCCTGGCGTTGGATACGAGTAATGAACCTTGTTCCCTTCGCGCAACCAATGCATATGACCCGTGCGCACACACACGATGTCCCCTGGCAACACTTTCAAGCCAGCTTTATTGGCGGCTGCTTCAAGATCATCAGCACCAATGGCAAATGCCTCGTCGAAGAAATCAACTCCGTGCAAGCGGGCGATGTCTAAAAGAATTCCCCGCGAAACAACTGGCCCAACTTTTTCAATACCGAGTTCGGTTGCCCCTGTTTCATTGGTTGTTGTGTCAGATAGTCCGTTGTACAAAAGGCCGTCGTATCCAACATGAGCCAATGAATCAAGGTGAGTTGATGCCTGAACTCCCATACTCACGGCGTCATCGCTTGATGTGAAATCACCAGGATCACCAGTCATTGAATGGTTCAGCGAAATCATCGTGCGCTCGGGGTTAATGCGACCCGGAATGAATCCAAGCTGTGGGCCATTTTCATCAAACGGATACGTCAGCGAAAAGACTTTTCCTTGACGCGCCGCAGCCATACCTCGACGAATCGCTGCATCGTCTATGAGATTCAATGTGCCACGGCGATCGTCGGCGCCCCAACGGCCCCAGTTGGAAACACCAGCTGCTAATTCACGTAAGTAATCGGGCATTGTCATGATTGATTCCAGTCTCTGATTATTGACTTTTCTTGACGATCAGCCGTACAACAACTCGGCCATAGTGCGCAGAGTTTCGGGTGCACCGCCCACAACCAATGTTGTCACTTTGCTTTCGCGCCACGCTGCAAGATCGTCTTTAATCTTGGCGGGCGAACCAACCAAACAAATTTCGTCAATCATCGCTTTAGGAACAGCGGCGATTGCGTCGTTCTGATGTCCGCTCAAGAAAAGACTCTGGATCTTGTCGACTGCTTCTTCGTAACCAAGTCGGCGGAAGACATCAGCATGGAAGTTCATCTCTTGGGCACCCATGCCACCGACATACAACGCGATGGTTGGACGCAATTTGTCGTAGGCCTTATCCATGTCTTCGTCAATCGCCACATTGGCCATCGCCAAGATTTCGAAGTTGTCGGCGTTGCGACGCGCGGTCGGGCGGGCAAACCCTTCATTCAGATGCTTGGCGTACATTTCTTCATGACGCGGTGCGTAAAAGATCGGGAACCATCCGTCCGCAATTTCAGCAGCCAACGCCACGTTCTTTGGACCTTCAGCTCCGATGAAGATCGGCAAGTCAACGCGTAACGGATGAGTCATCACGTTGAGCGCTTTGCCAAGGCCAAGTCCGTCGGTTGCCGGAATCGGATACTCAGGTCCGGCATTGGTGAGCCGTTCTTCGCGAGCCAAAATTTTACGAATGATGTCGACATACTCACGGGTTCGCGCCAATGGTTTGTTGAAGCGCTGACCATACCAACCTTCAACAACCTGCGGACCACTAACACCCAGCCCAAGACAGAATCGTCCACCCGAGAGATGATCCATGGTGATCGCGGCCATGGCAGTCGCAGTTGGCGTACGGGCCGACAACTGCACGATGTTGGTGGCTAAACGCAACTTGGTCGTGGCTGCTCCCCACCACGCAAGAGGCGAAATCGCATCACTTCCCCACGACTCGGCGGTGAACACCGTCTCGAAGCCCAGGCTTTCGATCATCTTCAATGTTTCGGGCACACCGGCAGGCATCGAGCGACCCCAATATCCGATGTGCCACCCGAGTTTGAGATCATTCGTCATAGATATTTCACAGTAGTTGGCAACGACATTTCGGCGGGTCTTCTGCTAGAAACTTGAGGGCACTATCAGGGGATTCCCAGGGGGAAACATGGATATCGGGTACACCGACGAACAGCAGGCGATGCGCACCGAGTTGCGCTCGTACTACGAGAAACTCCTCGACGAAAAGACCGTCAAGGATCTGAGCACAAGCCACGGAATTGGCGAAACTCCACGTCGCGTCTGGAAGCAGATGTGCGCCGACGGTTGGGCCGGAATTGGCTGGCCCAAAGATTTTGGTGGTCAGGGTCGTAGTGCTATTGAACAATTCATCTTCTTTGATGAGTCGATGCGCGCTGGTGCCCCGGTTCCGATGTTGAGTATCAACACCGTTGGACCAACCCTCATGAACTTTGGTACCGAGCAGCAAAAAGAGTTCTTCTTGCCCAAGATCTTGAAGGGCGATCTGCACTTCTGCATCGGATATAGCGAACCAGGTTCTGGCACCGACTTGGCATCGTTGCAAACTCGCGCCGTCCGCGATGGTGATGTGTATGTGGTGAATGGTCAAAAGATGTGGACGTCGTTGTCAAGCGATGCCGACTACTGCTGGCTCGCCGTGCGTACCGATGCCGATGCTGCCAAGCACAAGGGCATCAGCATTCTCATCATGCCGATGAATACGCCTGGCATCACATTGCAAAAACTCAACCTCATTGGCGAGCACGACATCAACGCAATGTTCCTTGATGACGTTCGCATTCCGGTTGAGAACTGTGTCGGTGGCGAAAACAAGGGCTGGACCCTCATCACCAATCAGCTCAACCACGAGCGCGTGACGTTGTGTTCGACTGGCGTCATCGACCGTGCCCTGACCGACACCCTCGAATACGCCAAGACCACTCTCCTGCCTGACGGTCGTCGTATCGCCGATCAAGAGTGGGTGCAGATGAACTTGGCACGAGTGCACGCCAAGCTCGACGTCCTGCGCCTAATGAACTGGCAATCAGCATGGGAAGCCACTCAAGGCAAACTTGATATTGGTCACTGTTCATCAATCAAGGTGTACGGAACCGAGTTCTACCTTGAAGCATTCAGACTCTTGTTTGAAATTCTTGGACCGACTGGCTATCTCGTACAAGGAACACCAGGCGCAGTGATTCGCGCCCGACTCGAGAGTATGTACCGCGGCATGCTCATCCTCACCTTTGGTGGCGGAACGAACGAAATGCAACGCGACCTCATCACAATGTTCTCTCTTGGATTCCCCCGGGCGGCCCGCTAATGGATTTTTCACTCACCTCAGACCAAAACGAATTGCGCTCACTCGCTCGTCAGATTTTGACCGATGTCTGCACACCCGAACACCTCAAGCAGATTGGTGCAAGCGAGAGCGCAACCGACCTCGCGTTGTGGCGCACACTCGCCGATGCTGGTTTAGTTGGTATCGGACTGCCTGAATCGGTTGGTGGTGCCGGTCTTGGAATCATCGAAACTTCAGTAGTTCTTGAAGAAATCGGCCGAGTCGCTGCACCCGTACCCGCGTTCGCAGTGATGGGCCTTGCAGCCAATGCGCTCATCGCCTACCCCGAACTTCTTGAGGGTGTTGCCAGTGGCGAAACTATTGTTACGGCTGCTCTTCATGAGGCTGTTGGCGATGTTTTCAATCCGGCAACCGTTGTCGTTGACGGCAAGATCACCGGAACCAAAGTGTGCGTACCCCACGGATTAATCGCCAAGCGATTCGTGGTGAGCGCGGCTGATGGTCTGTATTGCGTTGAGGCCAACGACCCCAACGTCACGATCACTCGTCAAGAGACAACAAGCGGCGTGCCTGACGCACTAGTGGTTTTCAAAAATGCAACCGTCAAGTGCCTCGGCAACCCGGGCGCAACAGCAGAGTTGATTAACCGCGGTATTGCTGCGGCGTGCATCATGACTTCTGGTGCTTGCCAATCGGCTTTGGCACTCATGGCCGAATACGCAAAGGGACGCTTCCAATTCGAAAAGGCCATCGCGACTTTCCAAGCTGTAAGTCAGCGCGCTGGCGATGCATACATCGATACCGAAGGTGTTCGATTGACGGCGTGGCAAGCAGCCTGGCGCTTAAGCGAAGGACTTCCCGCCGACGAAGCTTTGTTGTCGGCCAAGTTCTGGGCGGCCGAGGGCGGCTGGCGAGTGATGCACGGATCACACCATGTTCATGGTGGTGTTGGTGTTGACCGCGATTACCCATTGCACCGTTACTTCTTGTTGCACAAGCAACTCGAATTGCAGTTGGGATCGACCCAGCCGAGCCTCGCTCGTCTAGGTAAGATTTTGGTTAATAGCTAACGTCATGACTCAACCATTACCTAACCCAAATCCCATACTCCCCGACAACCCGGAGTATTTGCCAATTCACACGCGCAACTACGAAGTGCGGGCATTCAAAGTCAACGACAACGAGATTCTGTTGTGGGGTGCCGTACGTGATGACAAGCCCGCTGGCATGTACGTCCTTGAAGATTCAGAAACTCTCACTATTCATCACATGGTTGTACAGTTACGCGTTTCGTATCCGATGATGGAAATTCTTGATGCTTCAGCCGAACTCAAAGAGTTCCCACACAAAGAGTGTCCTGGAATCGGTATCAAGTACAAAGGCCTCATCGGTTTGTCGATTGCCCGCGGTTTCACCCATAAGGTGCGCGAACTATTTGGTGGCCCCCGTGGTTGCACCCACACGACTGCGTTGTTGCAAGCAATGGGACCCGTCGCTATTCAATGCGGATGGAGCATGCGTGTTGTCAAGATGACTGAAGCCTTTGAAACAGGAGCCGAGCGACCCGAGATGTCACCCGAGCAACGCGAAATGGGATTCAAGTCGAACTTAAATACGTGTCATATCTGGGATGAAGACGGCGAGCAAGTACGCAGAATTCGTGCCGGCGAAGATATTGGAGCACCTTTGTCGGTGACTCGTCGACTTGAAAAACTTGGCCGCGATACCGGCGAATGGGGTCGCGTTCGCGGCTAGTAGTACGTCAGCCAATCAGGCGTAAAGCCTCGGCCTTGGCCCACTGATAGTCAGCTTTACCGACCGGAGTGCGCTCAACAACTGGCACAAAGAACACTGCTTTCGGGCTCTTGTAGTCGGCCACCAAAGTGCGTGAGAAAGTCACAATCTCTTCCATGCTTGGGCTCGTACCAGCACGCAGTTGAACTAGCGCCGTGACCTGCTCGCCCCAACGTGCGTTCGGAGTGCCGATGACGACGGCATCGAACACTGCGGGATGTTGCTTGAGCGCTGCTTCAACTTCTTCGGGATAAATCTTTTCTCCACCCGAGTTAATGCACACCGAACCACGACCCAGCAATGTGATCTGACCATCGTCTTCAATTTGAGCAAAGTCACCTGGAATCACCCAACGCTTGCCATCAAATGTGCGGAAAGTTTCGGCCGTCTTGACTGGGTCTTTGAAATAGCCCAACGGGATGTTTCCGCTGCGAGCCAACTTGCCGACTTCGCCGACGCTGCACTGGCGACCGTCTTCAG
>JBIIMF010000078.1:0-5550 GCA_044338135.1 Ilumatobacteraceae bacterium
GTCAACAACGGTTCAATTCCATTCAGCGTGCAAGGTCCGGAAAATGCTTTGTGTCTGGATGGTGGACGTACTATCGGCTGGGAAATGGCCCAGCAATTTTCGAAAGAAGAGATTTTCGGGCTCGATGCAGTCGTCGTACAAGTGGGTGGTGGGGCTTTCGCCGCATCGCTATCGCGCGGTCTTGGTGAGGGCGGAATCACCGCGCCTTTAGTTGCCGTGCAAACAGAAGGTTGTGCTCCGCTGGCCCGAGCTTGGGCAAGCGCTCAATCTGATTCGACTGCAGCGGCGCATTGGACGCAACACATGTGGCCTTGGGAGAAAGAGCCGGTTTCATTGGCTGATGGAATTCTCGATGACGAAACTTATGACTGGGTTGCCGATGTTGCTCAGTTGCAACGCACTGACGGCAGAGTTGTTGTCGCATCAGAACGCGATGTCGTAACAGCTTCTCAAATAGCACTGCAGTTGACGGCTATCGATGCAAGCCCCACGGGCACTGCTGGTCTGGCTGGTCTGCTCGCAATGCGGAGCGAACTGAATTCAACGGGACATGTAGCCGTGGTGTTGTCGGGTATCAGGCGCTAGGCGCTTCGTGCAGAAGGCCATCTTCGACGTCGTACACAAAACCGCGAATATGCATTTTGTGTTTGATAAACGGACTCATCGCTAGCCGCTTCATGTTTTGCGTGACGCTCTTGAATGGGTCACGGAAAGATTCGAGAGCCCACCAGGGGCGAATGCCACATTCGTCTTCGATCTCGTGCTTGAACTCGTCTTCTTCAACGTTGTGTAGGCCGCAGTTGGTGTGATGAATCAAGATCACTTCTTGCGTGCCGAGACGACGTTGGGAGAGAACCAGAGAGCGGATGACATCGTCGGTCACCACGCCGCCGGCATTGCGAATGATGTGGGCGTCGCCGTGGGCGAGTCCGAGCATCTGGAAAATGTCCATACGGCTGTCCATGCACGCCACGATGGCTAAATGGCGCTTTGGGGCGAGAGCGAGTCCACGATCGGGAAAATTCGCCGAAAACTTCTGGTTATTGAGGAGCAGGTCGTCCGTATTTGGTGTGAATTTTTCAGGAGTTGCCACTCCGACATTGTGTCATACCGAGAGGTAGTCTCGTCGTATGACTTTTGATGCAACTGCTCCCATGGGCCTCGACTCTGGCGACGGCGCTGGCCGTGCCGACATCTTTACCCGCCTTTTGAAGAATCGCGTCATTATGTTGGGCACCGATGTCAATGACGACATGGCCAACCAAATTTGTGCTCAGTTGTTGTATCTCGAAGGCGAAGATCCAGCAGCCGACATCTGGTTGTACATCAACAGCCCTGGTGGTTCAGTTACCGCCGGAATGGCGATTTACGACACGATGCAATTCGTCAGCTGCGACGTCGCAACTGTGTGCATGGGTCTTGCCGCTTCAATGGGTCAATTCTTGTTGACCGCCGGAACGACCGGAAAGCGTTACACGCTTCCTAACGCGCGCATCATGATGCACCAGCCGCTCGCAGGTTTGCGCGGACAGGCCACCGACATTTCAATTCAGGTCGAGCAGTTGGGTTACACCAAGCGCCGGATGGCCGAACTCACCGCATTCCACTCGGGACAGACCCTTGAGCGCATTCAGGCCGACGCCGAACGCGATCGTTGGTTCACTGCCGAGCAGGCTCAAGAATACGGTTTGGTCGACAAAGTGATTTTGAAGCGTGGCGAAATTCGCTGAATCTTCTGCGCTACGGCGCAATAGTGGTCTCGGGTGCAATGCTGCCCTCTAGACCGATCACATCAGGCATGGCCAAGCCGCACGTTGATTCGACCCACATCGCAATATTGCGTGCGGGTCGTTCGGCTTTATACGCCGCATCAGCAAGTTCTTGCCGACTGAGCGGATCTTCGGGGTCAACCACAGCCGCTTGATCGATGAGATCAGTTACGGTCTTCCAGTCGTCTTCAATTGCCAAGGGTGTGATCTTGGCCAAGCTTTTGTAACGGCTGAGTAGATCGCCAATGTCTGAGGTCGCTACTAGCGGACCGGTTAAGCCAGGTAGTTGCTTCTCGATTGCTCCACAAAAATTGGCACCGGTGCGTTCGGTATCGCTGCAAGCAACTGCCGAGATGCTCAAGGCAAAGGCGCATCCGCATACTGCAAAAGCTTGTCGAATGTGACTCGTTGAAATCATGAGGGCACAGTCTCTCAGAACTCGGGGTCAGAGTGATGTCACGCGCTGGTCGCCGAGAAAATGGTGTGATCCCCACAGTGTTCCGCGCAGAAGTCTCTGCTCATGAACACTTTGGAGGAAATGATGTTGTCTGCTGTACGTGCGGCGAGTGTGGTGGCCGCGACGGGCTGTCAAGTCACAGTTGAGGCTCATATCGGGCTCGGCTTACCTGGATTTACAATTTTGGGCCGACCTGATGATGTCTGTCGTGAGGCTCGCGACCGAGTCCGAGCCGCCATTGTCACGAGTGGTTTTTATTGGCCGAGTCGGCGGATCACACTAAACCTCGCGCCATCAACGCACAAGAAAGTCGGAAGCGCTCTTGATCTGGCAATCGCGATTGCATTGTTGATTAGCGACGAACAGATACCGGCAGAATGCGCCGCTGGTTTGGCGTTTATCGGAGAACTAGGGCTAGATGGGCGGGTTCGTTCAGTCAGCGGCGTCGCTCCAATGGTGATGGCTCTGCGCGAAGATTCTCACGAAGGCGACGACGATGATTTCTCGATGCCGCAAATGACTCCATTACGTGGTGTCGTCGTCCCAACCGGAAACGTGTCCGAGGCGCAGATCGCCCGACCACCTGCATTGCGAGTTGCCCAAACGTTGCGTCAAGTCGCTGAGTGCCTCGTTGGCAATATGGCCTGGCCCGACATCAACATTCAAAAAACACTTGATGAGACGTCAACGAAAGTGCCTGACCTATCTGATGTGCGTGGGCAGACTGCTGCTCGACTCGGGCTTGAACTTTCTGCCAGTGGTGGACATCACTTGTTGTTGGTTGGTCCACCGGGTTCGGGAAAAACAATGTTGGCGCAACGACTGCCGGGAATTTTGCCGTTACTTGATGACCAAACAGCACTTGAAGCGACGATGATTCGTTCAGCTGCTGGCGAACCACTTCCGCCAAGCGGTCTCATCACCCGACCACCGATTCGTATGCCCCATCATTCGGCGAGTGCGGTATCAATTGTCGGTGGTGGGTCGGCATCGATGCGTCCCGGCGAAGTTTCGTTGGCGCACGGGGGAGTCTTGTTTCTCGACGAACTGGGTGAATTTGCGCCATCGACTCTTGACGGACTTCGTCAACCGCTTGAAGAGGGAGTCGTGCGAGTCGCCCGAGCGAACACGCGGCTCTCGTTGCCGGCGCGGTTTACGTTGATCGGTGCTACCAACCCGTGTCCTTGTGGAGGTGGTGCTCCAGGTTCGTGTGAATGCGATGAAGCCGCGCTTGCCAAATACCGCCGCCGCTTCAGCGGTCCATTTCTTGACCGATTTGATGTTCGAGTTTTAGTGCACCGTCCCGGTGTCGACGACTTACTCGGAGATGATCTAGGTGAGAACACCGAATCAGTGGCGCGTCGCGTTGTGCAAACACAGACAATTGCGCTTGAACGTCAAGGCATGTTGAACGCTCGATTATCGGGAGAATTACTCGATCAATTTGCGCCAGTTTCTGATTCGGGGATGAGCCTTTTGCGAAGTGAATTAGAAATTGGGCGCTTGACCGGACGTGGCCTGCACAGGGTGCGTCGTGTCGCTCGAACTTTGGCCGATCGCGATATGCATGAGGGTGCAATCACCGATCGTCATATCGCTGCGGCGCTCGCCCTCCGTGCGCGCATCGCACCACGTCGCGGTGACGATTTGCGCCAAGTGGTCTAGAGATGTCCGATGATTCTCACAAGATCGCAGCGACTCAGATCGCGATGTTGCCTTGGATGACTCCTAAACGTCTACGAACTTTGTTGTCAATGGGTGATCCCCATCAAATCAGATTGATCTTGAGTCAATGGTCGTCGCAACAACGAGCACCGATGGTTGATATTGCGGCGCACATTCATGCTTTACTCACAACGCGCTGCTCTCAGAAAGTGTTGCGCCTGCTTGGTGATGTTTGGTGTGAGGCTCTCAACAATTCTGCCGATCTCCCCGAATCTTTGACAACGATGGATCTGAACGTTTTCGGGAGCGGCAACTACCCGAGTCAGTTGATTGACGATCAAAATGCTCCACCTTTGTTGTACTCGCGAGGCGACCTTGATCTGCTTCGTCGGCGGCGAGTCGGAATTGTTGGGACACGTAACGCAACCGAACATGGTCGTAGTACTGCTTTCACTTTTGCCAAAGTGTTATCACGCCATGGAGTTGCGGTGGTTTCGGGATTGGCGCGCGGAATTGATGCCGCAGCACATCGTGGAGTGTTGGCGGCAGTCAAAGAATCGATAGACAACGCCGGCCCCATAGCGGTTGTTGCAACAGGTCTTGATGTGGTTTATCCCCGCGAGCACGTTGGTCTATGGAACGAAGTGGGCGAAAGCGGATTGTTGCTTTCTGAAAACCCTCCGGGAACCGGACCGTTGCCGTTTCGTTTTCCGTTGCGCAATCGAATCATCGCAGGATTGAGCGAGGTCTTGCTTGTCGTTGAGTCACGCCTTGATGGCGGATCACTCATCACTGTTCGTGAGGCGCTCGCTCGGGGAGTGACAGTGATGGCAGTTCCGGGAGCGACTTCGACCAAGGCAGCACAAGGAACAAACATGTTGATTCGTGATGGGGCGCTCGTCGCCCTTGAGCCCGACGATGTGCTGATAGCACTTGGTCTCGACACTCGTCGACAAGTTGAACACTTTGACAGTCGCTTATTGCCGGTCGGAGCAGATTCGGGTGTGCTCGATCTGATTCAATCCAATCCACTCACACTGAACGACATAGCGCGATTGGCCGATGAAAAGCTTGCGCTGTCATTTGGCGAGGTGGCTCTCAGCCTTGGGAGGCTTGAAGCTCAAGGTTGGTTGATGTGTACTGCAGGATGGTTTGAGCGAATAGGTGCCCGATAGGGGTCGCATCGACTCTGTACTCTGAAGATGTGAATCAGCCGATCAACACAACTTGGGGAGTCGATGACTTCATTGGTTCGTTGACGTCGGTGTCCGAGAATACTTTGGCGGCATATCGCAGTGATCTTGTCGATTTTGCGACATGGGCCGAACGGGGTTTGGCAGATTCTCCCGCACAAGTTGATCGTCTCATCCTGCGTCGTTATTTGGCGTATCTCGGTTCGCGTTCGTATGCCAAACGCAGTATTGCGCGTAAGGCTTCATCGTTGCGACGATATTTTTCGTGGGCACGACGTACGGGTCTCGTCGAGATCGATCCCGCTGTGGCGTTGCGCGCGCCAACGGGCGAAGGTCGTCTGCCGCGAGTTCTTGACGGGCCCGAATTGCAGACGTTGCTTGAGCCAATCGACATTGACGAAAGCGAACCCTTGTGGCGCCGTCGCCGCAATGATGCATTGCTCGAAGTTCTGTACGGAAGCGGATT
>JBIIMF010000079.1:0-5523 GCA_044338135.1 Ilumatobacteraceae bacterium
TCGGCAATCCCTTTGTCGTTGATCGCCACAACCGCTGCCGCTGGTTGACCTTGCATAATTTCCTTGGCCAAGTTAGGACCAGTCAATACTGCGACGGGGTGTCCTGGAATTTCATCGACGACGACTTCACTCATTCGCTTGAGCGAACTTCGTTCTAAACCCTTTGCCAAACTCACAATTGGTACCTGCGGGCGAATGAACCTCGCAACATCAGCCGCTAGCTCCCGGAAACCGTGCGAGGGTACGGCCATTACCACAACGTCCGCATCGCCAACCGCTCGACTCATGTCTGAAGTGATATGTAACGCCTTGGGCAACGTGAAGTCGCTGAGGTAATCAGGGTTGACGCGAGTCCGAGTCATCACATCGGCGAGATCGGTCCGACGAGCCCACAAAACCGTTGACGTGTTTTCGGCCACCAGACTCGCAACGGTGGTCCCCCATGATCCAGCTCCAATCACCGCAACACGAATGAGCTGGTGGTTCACCGCACTGACCATGACTTGAGCGTATACGGCGCTAGGTGACCGTGAGTCGTCCCCAAGTTCAACCGAGGTCATAGGCTCGTATTCGTGGCCCGACATGTTGCTCTCATCGTTCCCGTACGTGGCTTTGATGATGCAAAGAGCCGATTGAGCACAGTCTTGAATCCCGCGCAGAGGCGTTCTCTCGCGCAGAACTGCGCTCAAGCAGTCCTGACACGTTCGGCACAGTGCTCTCGATTCGTCGTTTGCGATAACGACGAGGTTTCACAATGGGCCGAGTTGACACAAGCCACTGCAATTCGCGTGACGTCGCAAGGACTCAATGCGTCGCTGACAGAATCGATTCCCCTCATTCAGGCTCAATCAAATATTGATCTTTTTCTCGTTACTCACGCCGATCTGCCGTTATCTGATCCGCTCGATCTACTCATTGACAGCATTCAGTCCAACGACCACGAACCAGAATCGATCATCATCGTTCCCGATCGACACCGCGATGGCACCAACGTTTTAGGTATCCCGGCATCGCTCATTGATCAATGGCGTTTTCAGTACGGACGTGGTTCGTTTGCCCTACATGTGCAACAAGCCAAAACAACTGGGCTACCAATTCGCGTCATTGAAGACCCACAGATCGGGCTTGACCTCGATACCCCTGACGATCTCCGTCATCCCGACCTCATGAACATCTTGCCGAAACTTATTCCCGATTGGAAACATTCATGACCCAGAGCAATGACCCTGGTCAACCTGCACCGACGATCAACACACAAATTTCAAGTCGTGACCTTGATGTTCCTTCGGTCGCACTCGCGATTGGCGCTCATCCCGACGATATTGAATTTGGTTGTGGTGGAACCTTGGCAAAATGGGCGGCAAGTGGTTGCCTTGTCCACCACCTGGTACTGACCGATGGCTCTAAAGGCACATGGAATCCTGATGCCGATATCACGGCTCTCATCGCCCAGCGACAAGTTGAGCAGCGAGAAGCAGCCCGCCGATTAGGCGCCGTTGGCGAAGTTGTTTTCATGCACCAAGTTGACGGAGATCTCAACGACACTCGCGAACTTCGGGGAGAAATTGCGCGCCATATACGTCGTCTCCAGCCTCAAGTCGTTCTTGGTCACGATCCGTGGAAGCGTTACCGACTTCATCCCGATCACCGTCATGCTGGGTTTCTCACCTGTGACGCCATCGTCGCCGCGCGGGATCCACATTTCTTTAAGGAACACGGCATCGCTCATCACCGACCACAACACTTGTTGTTATGGGAAGCTGATGAACCCGACCACGGCGAGGACATCGGTGGGTTCACCGACCAAAAGATTGCCGCACTACTCGCCCATGAGTCGCAATTTGAAAGCACCATGAAAGCTGTGGACCAAATGGCTCTCGACAAGTTTTCACAACGGATGCGCACCCGTATGGCCGATCTCGGGCAACGGATCAACAGCCCCGCCGCCGAAATCTTTAAGAAGATTTCCGATCTTTGACGAGACGGTTGTTTAGATTTTTCGCGTCGGCGCTCCGGCAAATGCCTGAGCAATTTCCATCCATGTGATTGCCGCATCGCCCGTCACCATTAATTCGGACTGACGCAAAGCCCTTCGCTGAGTCACAACTAAACAGAAATCTATTGCCGCGCCTGTAACCCGTTGATCAGACGACTCGTCTCCCCACGTCCACAACTCTCCGTCGGGGGCCCTCAGTTCGACCCGAATTGAGCGGGAGTCTTCAGGTAGTCGATTAATCATCAAACTGAAGGCGCGCGCGCCGACCCCAATATGAGCAACATGTTTCAGACGCGAACTCGGTTGCCGACGTACCGAAAGAGCTTGCGCAATGTCTTCGCCATGAGCCCAACACTCCATCAACCTCGCGGTCAAGAACGATCTGACCGCCATTGAGGGTCCGTACCAAGGCACTCTGGCCGTCGGATCAGCATGTGACGCTGCATTCACGAGTGATCGCCGCGACTTCCGCCACGCCTGCAGCAACTCGGTCGACGAAACCTCTCGACCGAGATCGACAGACAGATCATGGGGAGCGGCAGCAATGATGCGTTGGCGATCAATCACAAAAGCCTCGGGGTCGCTTAACGCCAAGGTGGCACGCTCGTCAAAGAATTGGAGATGACTGATTTGATCAGCGATCGTCCAGTTCGGAGATTCGGTAGCTGACAACCAAAGTGATGGTTCAAGATCGGCGACAATCTGGTCCAGAGAATCTTGCTCGGACTCAAGATCAGCGATCATTGTGGACAACGTCATGACTTCATCGTGGCAGATCTAGCCGAAGGGCTAATGGTCGAAACGACCGCTCACCAAGTGCTTCCCGGAAAAAAGAATTGAGCGGGGGTTTCCCCCCGCTCAATCAGTTCCAGTCCCGATGTGATCGGGATGAAATCACTTTTTCTTAGCTGCTGCCTTCTTGCGTGCCGGAGCGCGCTTAGCTGCTGCCTTCTTACGTGCGGGTGCCTTCTTAGCTGCTGCCTTCTTACGTGCGGGAGCCTTCTTTGCAACCTTCTTAGCTGCTGCCTTCTTCTTGGCGGGAGCCTTCTTTGCAACCTTCTTAGCTGCTGCCTTCTTCTTGGCCGGAGCCTTCTTTGCTGCTGCCTTCTTACGGGCGGGAGCCTTCTTAGCTGCTGCCTTCTTACGGGCGGGAGCCTTCTTTGCTGCTACTTTTTTGGCCGGAGCCTTCTTCTTTGCTGCCATGGGAATATCCCTTTCTGTTTGTTATTGCTTATTTGTTTGGATTAAGAAACGCTTTGAGCGTCGAGCTCGCAGTGAACTTCATTTGGCGTGACGCAGGAGACTCCATCGAAGCACCTGTCTGCGGATTACGAACCGTGCGGGCGGCACGAACTTTCGTGGTGAACGAGCCGAAGCCCGGCCATGCCACTTTGTCGCCTGTCTTGGTCGCATCTACTAGCTGGTCAAAAAATGCACCCAGCGTGCGCTCGGCGTCCGCCTTGCTCACGTCGGCAACTTTTGCCACTGCGTCGATCAACTCTGCCTTGGTCATTCGGATTTATCCTTCTCAGTTCTCGGGTGGAACTCTCCACATTTGATACGCATTGGAGAGCTATTACAAGCATTGATTTAATTGCATATGCAACAAGCGCGCCGGTGTACCTGCGAGTGGCGCAATCGAACCGATAAAAAAGCGTCGTGAACGGTCGTGACACAAGCCCATTCCTCGACGAGCAAACATAGTTTGCCATGCACCCCCAACACGGTGGTGGATGCTCTCAACACAACTCGACGTCTCCGAATCAGGAGACCAAGCCGACTGTGACCGCACCGAACGTTCACAAAATGTTTGCTCGGAAATCCCGCATGGAGGTTCCCGACCCAGCCAAACTGAGAAGACGGACATAGCGAGCTAGCCAACACAAAGGAGATTCGGTGACGAAACTGCTGAGGGCCAAAGAACTCACAAACAACTCGGGCGACGACCACCATGACGACCACCATGACGACCACCATGACGAGTCATCACCGAGGACTTCTCCCCAGCACGAGAAACCTTCGCCACCGCAAATCCGAGTCGTCCTTGACACTTCGGTCCTCATCGCCGATACGAATTGCCTCTTGGCTTACCCCGACTGTGACATCGTCATTCCCCTAACAGTTATTGAGGAATTAGATGGTTTGAAGAGTCGACCTGATGACGTGGGTCGTGCTGCTCGAGCTGCACTTCGTGGTCTTGAAGAGATCCGCATGAAAGCTGGTGGATCACTCGCTCATCCAGTCCGTATTCATCCCGAAGGCGAAGAGGGTTCGAATAACGCAACTGTTCACATTGAAATCAATGGCATCCAAAAACACCTTCTCAACGAACACGGACTTGATTCGAACAAAGCGGACAACCGAATTATTGGAGCCGCACTCGGTCAAGCGAACCACGCCCCGACCCACATGGTTTCCAATGACGCGGCGCTCCGTTTGAAAGCTGCACACTTGGGGCTGACGGCTCATGAGCATCAACTCGTCGGTCGCCAATCATCCTCGCGACCGCTCGGTTGGATCACAGTCGACTGCCCGAGCGAACTCGTCGACGAGTTGTACGACGGTCGTTCAGTCGATGTGGCCGAAGTCGCACCCACCGGATCGCTCGCCGAAAATTCTTTTGCCATTTTGCGGTCTGGTTCTCAATCGGCCATGGCTCGGTGCGTCGATGATGCATTGCATCTCATCCCTCAGGCATCACCCGAAGCATGGGGACTTCGATCACGATCTAAAGAACAACGGTTCGCTCTTGAGTTGCTTCTTGACCCTGAAGTCAGTGTGATCGCGTTAGATGGACGCGCCGGAACCGGAAAGACAGTCCTCGCGATTGCTGCTGGTCTCGACCAGGTTGTTGAACAACGGCGATACGAAAAGCTGGCTGTCTACCGACCTTTAGTGCCCGTCGGTCGTGCCGATGTCGGATTCTTACCCGGAGGCCTTGATGAAAAGCTTGACCCTTGGATGTCGGCGATTCACGATGCCATCGTTGCCTTGACTGATCAACGCTCAAATCGAGAAGCACGCACCATGATTGATGAACTCATCGCCCGCAACCAACTGTCGCTTGAGTCGGTGACATTTCTACGTGGACGCTCATTACATCGGCAAATCGTTGTCGTTGACGAAGCCCAAAACCTCGAACCAACCACGTTGAAAACAATCCTCACCCGTATCGGCGAGGGCACGAAGGTGATATTCACCGGGGATACCAGCCAAATCGACGCCCCATATCTTGGTGAATCAAATAACGCCCTGGCGGTCTTAATCGGGGCCTTCCGAGGACAAAAGTGTTTTGGCCACATCACCTTGACGTCGTGTGAGCGCAGCGAAGTCGCATCACTCGCCGCCGAACTCTTGTAACCCCCACTAACTCCAGTCGCCAATAACCAACCTGGCCAACCCAGCTGCCAGTCCATTCCGGCCTATGTGACTTTCGCCCAATTGCAAAAAACACTTGACGGATCGTCTTTTCGGTTTTAGTGTTAAATGCGTTCGGCGAGGTCTTGTCCCCCTCATGATCTCGCCGC
>JBIIMF010000080.1:0-5520 GCA_044338135.1 Ilumatobacteraceae bacterium
TTGCCCAACCTAGGTACAAGATGCATACGACCGCGGTGTCAGGTTCAAAACCGCAGAATTGCGCAACGGGGTCATTGGCACCTTTGGGGCATGATCCCCAATAGGTGGCTAGACCTCGTGCTGTTGCAGCAAGCATGAGATTTTGCACCGCTGCAGCAGTTGCATCTCGATTTTCGATTGTTCGTAACTCACTATCGCCGGCGGTACTACCTATCACGACCACGGCGGGGGTGCGGGCATATTTGGTGCGAGCCTTGTCGACCTTGGCTGGTTCGTCACCAAATGCTGCCATTGCTTCGGCAACGGTGTCACCGAAACGAAGTTGAGCTGGTCCGGTGATTGCCGCGAAGCGCCATGGCCAGGTTCGTTTGTGGTTCGGTGCCCACGTCGCAAGTTCGCATAACTCGTGAATCAATTCGTCGGGTACGGGTCGATTTTTGTCAACCAACATGCTGGTTCGACGTGAGCGAATGATGTTGTCAATAGTGTGGTGAAGTTCTTCAGTCACGAGTGTCTACTGCTTCGCGAAATGCTGGGCCAAGCGGTCGAGGGTTGCCACGATCGACCGACGATTCTTGACTGGATAATTCATCACACGCATCATGAGATGTGATTTTGCAGTATTCCAATCGAATTGTTCGGTCACTTGCGTGCCGCCTTCGACCGCTTCAAGCTTGTAGCGCCAGATATGGCCGCCGAAATGGCGCCAAGCGATTTGGTTGGGTTCATCAAATTCAACAACTTCATTGGTGATCTTGTATTTGACGCCAATCTTCATGTCCATACCGAACTTCACACCGAGTGATAAGCGCTCTGGGGAATTGGAGTTGGCATTTTTGACTGACCCAGAACCGTCAATCAACTGGTGTTGATCGGGGTCGGCCAACAGATTGAAAATCTCTTGAGGAGTCGCCGTGACAAATCGAGTTTCTGAAACCACTTTGTTTGGATCAGGTGTAGGCATAACTTCCTGCTTTCTTGTTATCCGCGGACTGTGAGAACATCTCTGACCGTATCAGCGCATCGACGACCTGAAAATAGCGCGCCTTGTATTGACGCAGTGTCACGGTGATCGCCGCAGACAAAGACGCCGCTAGCGAGATGTTGCTTCTTCTTTGGCACGAACGGTGGTGATTGGTCGGGCTGGCCATGCTCAATACGGTAGGTACGTAGATGTCGCCATGAGGAAACTTGTGTACCGAACATGGTCTGAAGTTGTAGGCGCGCAACATCTTCAATGTCATCACCAATATGTCCTGGCAAGGCCGCGGCAATGAGATGTTGACCTGCGGGCGCATAACTTGGCGAGATATTGCTCATCACCGCAATATTGAGAACGGGTCCATTTCCGGTGCCATCAAGAATGATGAGTTTCTTGTCGGTGGGTGCTGAGTCGCTAGCGAAATACACACAACCGACTGAGCGTGATTTCACCATCGTTATTCCTGTTAACTGAGATGCTGCTGGTCCTTCGACTGCAACGATGACGGCCCGAGCTGAAATCGTGTGACCGCTTGCAGTGACAACCGAGTGAGCGTTTGCAGCAATCACTCGGGTGTTGAGGTGAATCCGTTCGGATGGTGTGTGGCTGGCGAGTTGCTCAGAGATCGCTGACATTCCTGCAGCGGGAACAACAGCGTCGCCTTGATTGAGCATGCGGAAAACTACGTCAAACATGCGGCGTGAGGCGGTGAGCTGGGGATCAAGTTGAATTCCGCCCACAAGGGGCGTGAAGAAGCGTTGAATCATCTTTTTTGAAAAGCCACGACTGTTCAACATCTTGGCGGTCGTCATGTCGGTACCAGAAAGCAATGATGCACCGTTGCCGCGGGTGACTGACAGGCGCAAGAGGGCGAGTCGCATTTTGTCAATGACTGAACCGATGGGCGCAACGGCAGTTGCAACAAATGATTGCGGACGGCGAAGTGGATCAGAGAAAACTTTTCCTTTGCCGTTCATCCACACCAATGCACCAGGGTCGAATGGTTGAAGGTTGAGAGCCGCAACATCGAATTGCTTGTCAAGTTCGGGGTAGGCGGTGAGCAAAATCTGGAATCCGCGATCAAGTGTGAACCCATCAACATGGTCAGTTCGCACTCGACCACCAACTCCGTCGGAGGCCTCAAGGATGTGCACATCAAAGCCCGCCGCAATCAGATAGCGACTTGCCGATAGACCAGATAGACCCGCACCAACGATGACAACGTCACAAGATGTAGGCAGATCAGAACTCATCAATTTTCTTTCGCGCGAATCAACCGGGCTTGTTGAGCAATGAGCGCAATGCTGATTCAAGGTCGGGATGCTTGAAGGCGAATCCGGTTGATTGCAAAATTTTTGGCATCACTTTTTGACCAGTAAACAACAGAGCGTCAGCGAGTTCGCTTCCGAGGAGCAACTTAGGTCCGAACGACGGCACCGGCAAGAACGAGGGCCGACGTAAAACCTTGGCCAGAGTCTTGGTGAATTCTGCTTGGGTAACTGGATTCGGTGCAGTGAGGTTGACGGCGCCAGTGACGTTGGCCGTGAGTAAATAGTCAATCGCTGCGACTTCATCGTCGATCGAAATCCAGCTTTGCCATTGTTTGCCCGAACCCATCTTTCCGCCGGCTCCGAGTTTGAAGAGGGGGAGTAGTTTGCCGAGGGCGCCACCTGCTGGGCTCAGCACGATTCCGGTGCGCAGATGTGCAACACGAATACCAGCGCGTGAGGCTGATTCTGTTGCTGCTTCCCACTGTGCGCAGACATCGGCCAAGAAACCATGTCCGATCGGTGATTGTTCAGTGAACTCAGTTGTCAGCGACTCGCCGTAGATGCCGATAGCTGAACCCGAAAGCAATACCTTGGGACCATCGCTTGTTTCGGCCATTGCTGAAGCAAGCAACTTTGTTCCTAAAACGCGACTGTCAAGAATTTCCTTCTTGTATTCGTTGCTCCAACGCTTGTCGCCGATACCTGCGCCAGCCATGTGAACGACGGCGTCAACTCCGCTGAGTTGAGCGGCATCAATAGTCCCGGCAACGGGGTTCCAGGCGATCGTGGTGTCGGATGATCGTCCCGAACGCGTGAACTTTAAGACGCGATCTCCGTTGGCTTCAAAATGGCGGGTCAATGCGGTTCCAATGAGACCGCTTGCTCCAGTAATGGCAATAGTTCGAGTGCTCATAACTGCAGGATACGACGAATGTGCAGACAGCGTCCGACCCTGCCGTTTTTTAGGACCGTTTCAGAGGTGACAACGGCGACCTTACGTCGCACGATTTAGATTTCGACGTGTGAACCGACTTCAAAGATCTTGTCATTGGGCAAGTTGAAGAAACGCCCAGCACTGTCGGCTCCACGGTTAAGAAGCACGAAAAGGTGTTCAAGCCAGGGGTGCATACCGGGGACCTTGCCCGCAATGATTGATTCATGGCCGAGGAAGAATGTGCTGTCCTCAAGATCGAATTCGAGTCCGCGCTCGTTGATCATCGAGAGAGCTTCGACAACGTTCGGCTCTTCGGTGAATCCGAACTTGAGCAAAATCTGGAAGACGCCAGGTTCAACCTTGGTGACAACCGCTCGCTCAGATGCATCAACACGTGGAACTTCGGCAGTTTCAACTGCGACGATCAGTGTGCACTTATGGAGAACTTTGTTGTGCTTGAGATTATTAACTAGTGCCGGGGGCGCTTTGCCAAGATCTTTAAACATGAACACTGCAGTGCCCGGAACTCTGGCAACTTTGGCATTCTCGTCCAGAACTTCACCGATGGGTCGTTCGCCACGATGGATGCGGGCCGCAACCAATTGACGTCCTTTGCGCCACGTCATCATTTGAACGAGCAGCCCGAAGGCAATGAGCAAGGGGAACCATCCGCCCTTAGGAATCTTTGGAATGTTTGACCCTAGGAACGCAAGGTCAATGATGAGGAATGGCACGGTGACTGCAAGCGCTTTAGGCTTAGACCAGTTCCAACGATTGACCGCCAAAATATAAAACAACAATGTGGTGATTGTCATTGTTGACGTGACCGCAATTCCGTAGGCGGCAGCCAGATTCTTTGACGATTGGAAGGTCAAGACAAGTCCGATGCATCCGATCATCAACATCCAGTTCACGAGCGGCACATAAACCTGTCCACGGTGAGCAGATGATGTGTGGCTGATCTTCACTCGAGGCAGGTAGTCGAGTTGCACAGCTTGAACGGTCAGCGAGAAAGCCCCAGAAATAAGTGCTTGTGAAGCAATAACTGTGGCCATCGTTGCGAGAATAACCAAGGGCACAATTGCCCACTCGGGAGCCAACTTGAAGAAGGGGCGCTCGACTGCTTCGGGGTTGCCGAGGATCAAAGCCGCTTGACCAAAGTAATTGAGGAGCAAGGCCGGAAGAACCAAGCAGTACCACGACCGCTGGATGGGTCGTCGACCAAAATGGCCCATGTCGGCATACAGGGCTTCACCGCCGGTGACGACCAAGAAGATTGAACCAAGCGTCAAAAAAGCCGTCATAGGTGAAGCTGCGAAAAAGTCATAGCCGTACATGGGGTTCACTGCCTTGAGAACGCTCGGGCGCTGAATGATTTGGTTCAGACCAAGACCCGCCAATGTGCCGAACCACAGAACCATGATTGGTCCGAATACGCGACCGATTCCTCCGGTTCCCCGTTTTTGCACCAAGAACAAGGCTGCCAAGATCGCCACCGCCATGGGAATGATCATGCTGTCGAGTGCTGTAGTTGTCTCTTTGACTCCCTCAACAGCACTCAGAACCGAAATTGCTGGAGTGATTAAGCCGTCTCCGTATAACAAGGCCGTTCCGAAAATTCCTAATGCAACTGCGAATGAAATTTTCCGACTGCCCGAACCCTTGGGCATGATCATCGCGGTGAGTGCGAAAATGCCACCTTCGCCATGGTTGTCGGCGCGCATCATGATCGCTAGATACTTAATCGAAATGATGATGAGCAGGGCCCAAAAAGCGATGGAAACAACGCCGAGGGCGTTGACCGGATCGGCGGCGTCCAGGTGCTGATGTTCAAAGGCCTCGCGAAATGCGTAGAGCGGCGATGTGCCGATATCTCCATAGACGATTCCGAGGGCGCCGAGTGCAAGGGCCCCCATGCCGACTTTGGGACCATGACCACCGGCATGGCCGTGATCGGTCCCTTCGACTAGATGCTCGGATGGGGCTTGTTGACTTGATTCGCTGTCTGTAGACACTCATGCGACTCTAACCACGGGTCGTATGGACTTACGGCTTGAGAGACAAGACTTTTTTCGGGTCATTTTGGCGTTGTATCAACGAACCCTAGGATGACGGGGCTATGAAAACCCGCAACCTCATCTTGCTCTCTATCGGATGTGGACTGATGATTCTTCTTGCTGGTGGATTCAAACTCTTCCAGGTCGCGACCGACCGCACCGAGGTTCCGGTCAATCTTTTGGGCACAGAAGCCACGATCGGGGATATGACGGTGAATGTGCAAGCGATTACGGAAAATTCTGACGGTATTTCTGTCCTGATTGACATGAGTGGGG
>JBIIMF010000022.1:0-18199 GCA_044338135.1 Ilumatobacteraceae bacterium
GCGACCTCGACGAACCCGACCTATGGCTTGCCAATGATGGTCGCGGCAAGTGGGGCGAAGTCAACGGTGCTCAGGTCCGCGATCTTGGGGGCTGCACCGATCTCGATGTTCGGGGTAGTTCATTTAGTCGCGTTATGGGAATTCGAAAACTAGCCATTGATATCGGCTCGTCTTCGTTCGTTGATTCAGTAGTCGTTGATCCCGAAACTCTCGGTGTCACTCGTTCGCGCTTGACGTACACCCGTCTGGGCAAACGGCTTTGGAAAATTCAACGCGACGATGACCACGACGATCATGAAGTTGAAGTTGACGCTTTCGGTTTACCTCTTGATATCCCTGGGCACTTCACACGTTTGAGTTAAGTCTCAAATAACCGTACGAAGCCAGGTTCGCAAACCGTCACCAAATTCAGCGTTTTCTAGCCCTGCTTCAATGACCGCTTCTATCCACCCAAGTGGATTTCCGATATCGCGCCGACCAATATGCGAAATCACACCATGCAACGGGGATCGTTCTGCCTGAATCGACAAAGCATCGGTGAGTTGAATTTCTCCCGTTCCACCGGGCGCCAAACCATCAAGCACATCAAAGATGTCGGGAGTCAATGCATAGCGGCCAATAATCGCCAGGTCACTTGGCGCTTCGTCGACTCGAGGCTTTTCAACAACATTCGCAATTGGCAGGGTTTCAACTCCATCGGCGACCACTAGTGGACCAACTGGGGTCACGATTCCGTACCGAAACAATTCTTCTTGCGGCATGCGCTTGAGGGCGACTGCACCAACTCCCGTTGTCTGCGTCAAAGTAGCGAGATCGGTCAAGAGGCTTGAATCCTGCATCAATTCATCGGGCAACATCACAAAAAACGGCTCGGCCCCCACCAGGTGACGAGCACACGCCACCGCGTGCCCCAAACCTCGAGGCGCATCCTGATAAGCGAACGACACTCGCACATCGTTTCCATATCGACGCAGTTGTTCGGCCAAAGATTTACGCCCCTGTTTTTCAAGACTCGCTTCAACATCGGGCGCTGACGCAAAATACTGCTCGATCGCGGGCTTTGTTCGACTCGTGACGATGACCAGATGATCAACCCCTGCCCCGAGGGCTTCGTCAACGATCAATTGCAAGGCAGGTCGCTCCAAAATGGGGAGCAATTCTTTTGGTACCGCCTTCGTTGCGGGCAACATGCGGGTGCCCTGACCAGCGGCTGGGACAACTGCTGTACGGATGCGTGGGGGTAACGCCATGCTCTGACTCTAGACTTTGGACTCCGGAGAACAGCCTGATGCCTATTTACGTTTACAAATTCACCGATACTGGCGAGACCATCGAAGTCCACCAAGCTTTTACCGATGATGCCCTCACCGAGTACCCCCACCCCTCAGACGGCACAGTGCGCGCCGTGAAAAAGGTTTTTCAGCCCGTTGGCGTCACCTTCAAAGGCGGCGGGTTCTACAAGACTGATAGTCGGGGTGGTTCATCAAGTACGACGCCTTCGACAACCGCAACACCAAGCGATACCGCTTCACCTTCGACTCCCGCAGCAGCTCCATCGACACCCGCTCCGGCATCAACTCCATCTAGTTCGCCGTCAACGCCAGCTTGAGGCCGCAATCGTCAAGATGGCGATTCCAAAAGCAACGCGATACAACACGAATCCATCAAACGACTTTGAGCGGACCAATTTCAATAATCCTGCCACTGCCAACCAGCCTGATAATCCGGAAGTGAGTATTCCGACAACCATCGGAATGACCAAGCCATCAGGGATGCCGTCGGCAAACAGGTCCAGCAATTTCACCGCGACCGCTCCAGCGGTCACCGGAATGCTCAATAAGAAAGAGAATCGCACCGCGGTGTCTCGATCAAAACCCATCATACGAGCAGCCGAGATGCTGATTCCCGAACGAGACGTTCCGGGGTTCAGAGCCATGACCTGCGCTAGTCCAATCGCAATCGCATCGCGGGACGTCATTTCTTCAAATGTGCGTTGACCACGACGACGATCAGCCCAAGCAAGAAATAATCCGAAAACAACTAAAGACGCTGCGATAATCATGGGCTTGCCCAGATGTTTGTCGATCCAATTACCGGCGAATGCCCCAAAAAGTCCTGCAGGAACACTGGCCACGACGAGCAACCAAGCCAAGCGACCTTCGGTTGTGTGCGGTTTCTTTTTCTGCATAACCATGCGCAGACCATCGCGCACATAAATAACCAAGTCGCGACGAAAGTAGATAACAACAGCAATCAAGGTTCCGAGGTGTAACGAAACATTAAAGGCTTTTTCTACTGAAACATCAGAGAAGTCATTCCAACCGAAGAGCCACGGAACAATAAGCAAGTGCCCACTTGATGAAATTGGCAGAAATTCGGAGAGCCCTTGCACAAGACCTAAAACGATGGCGTGAATAATCGGCACGCACCATGTTTAGTGCATTCTCAGTTGCCGAGCCGTGCACTCTTGGTCAGGCACCGCTCATGGTGACATCGTGAATGACAAGCGAAACACCCGTTGCACTCATCGGCAACCATTCAAGGTCGCCTCCGACTTCGGCGATATCGAGCAACATCTTTTGTAAGGTTGACGCAATCGTGAATTCGCGAACTGGCGCACCCACGGTTCCGTTCTTGATCAGCAACCCAGCAGCACCCGTACTGAAGTCGCCAGAAACGGCGTTGACCCCCGAGTGCAGACCTTGAACTTGCTGAATCAAGATGCCGTCGTCGATACCCGCCACTATCGCGGCCTGACTTCGAAGACCTGGAACAATCTGCAATGCCAAGCAACCAGCACTCGGCGAACCGCCGTAACCGCCCCGTAAACCATTGCCAGTAGGCGCCATGCCCATTCGACGCGCCGAGTACGAACTCTGCACAAACTTTTGCAAGACACCATCTTGAATCAGCGCATTGCGACGAGCCGCCAAACCTTCACCGTCGATATCGGTTGCGGTGTAGGCCAACGGATTCGTTGGGTCATCAACCAGTGTTAACAACGGATTAGCTACCGCTTCACCAATTCGGTTGGCAAACAAACTGCGACCCTTGACGACACTTTCACCATTCAGCGTTCCGCCAATAATGCTGAGAAACTGCGCGGTCACAAATGGATCAAGCACAACTGTGATACGTCGGCTTTCAGGTTTCGTCGCACCAAGCAATCGTGTCGCACGATCAACAGCCTCACGTGCCGCACGCTCAAGATCTAGCTCTTCAACATTACGCCCAACCGCAAAACCAAAACCGGTTTGGGTTTCATCACCATCGTCAGCCAAAGTACCTACGCTCAGGTAACAACCATTTTCGCGACCAGCAACGCGAATACCAGTCGTGGTCGCAACAGCAGCTTCACCGAAACCATCTGAATAGTTGGAATCATCAACACGCACGCGTGAATCGCCGGCGAGTGTCAATTTTTCGAGCAACTTGGCGAGTTCAATCTTGCGCGCCGTCGTGGTGTTTTCAAGACTGTCGTCCCACAAACTTTGCGGGACAACGGCAACGCCATCAGGCTCGGCCAATCCCGACCATTCATCGGGTTCGCCATAGCCCAAATTGTCGCGAGCTTCAGCGAGCACTTCGGCGATCTGCGACGGATCAAGAGTTCCGCAATATGAAGTACCAGTTCGACCATCGCGAATAACGCGGATTCCGATACCTTCACTTTGTGCCGATACAAAGTGTTCAACTTCACCTTCGTAGACACGCACTTCAGTTGACAGGCCGCGACTCACATAGGCCTCAACTTGCTCACCCGGCTTGGCCATCGCCACTACTCGTTCAGCGATCGTCAACAGTTCTCCGCTGCGGTCTGGAGTACTCATGACGCAGTTCCGCCAATCGTCATCGCCTTCACGCGCAATGTTGGCTGTCCATCGCCAACGGGAACACCTTGACCATCCTTGCCGCATGTACCAGGGTTACCCATTGCAAAGTCGTTACCGAGACGATCAATATCTCGCAATACCTGTGGACCGTTGCCAATCAAGTTTCCTTCGCGCAACGGCTCAGTGATTTCACCATTTTCAATGAGATATGCCTCAGTCATGCCAAAGACAAAATCACCAGTCGCGGTATTGACGCTTCCGCCTCCGAGGTGAGCCACATAGACACCATTTGGCGTGTCCTTAATTATGTCGGCCGGATCTTCTCCGCCATTCAATACATATGTATTGGTCATACGAACCATTGGCAAGTCTTTGTATGACTGACGGCGACCATTGCCACTTTGAGGACGGCCTTCTTTTCGAGCCCGCAAGTAGTCCCACATGTAGTCAGTCAGAATTCCGTTTTCGATGAGCACGTTGTATTGCGACGGATGACCTTCGTCATCGATAGCAATCGCACCCCACTCATGCGTCATCGTGCCATCGTCAACCAAAGTGACCAGTGGTGATGCAACGAGTTCACCGACCTTGCCCTTGTACACGCTGGCACCTTTGGCAACAAGATCTGCTTCAAGTCCGTGTCCGCATGCTTCGTGAAACAAAACGCCGCCACTACCTGCTTTGATGACAACAGGCAACGAACCAGAAGGTGCAGGACGTGCCTTCAACTTGGTCAGAGCCCGTCCAGCAGCGGCCCGCGCCACGTCTTCAACTTGAACTTTGTCAAAAAGCTCAAAACCCATGGTGTGTCCGAGTGAGTCGAATCCGGTTTGCATTCCCGCATCGCCATTAGCCACTGCACTCACGCGCAGCAATGTACGCACTCGTTCATCATGGGCAACAAGACCGTCGCTATTGGCAATCACGATCCGTGTACGGCCATCAGAGTAACCAGCCGAGACTTGCGAGATCGCGCCACCAGCCGAACGTGCTGCATCATCAACTCGGCGCAAGAGTTCAACTTTTGCGGCCTTGCCGATACTCGAAGGATCAATTTTGATCGGACTCACGACTCGTGATGGCTGTGTTGTCAAGGCAATTACTTTCGTGCCACCGCCACCTTGACGGGCTGCTTCGGCAGCAACGCGCGCCGCCGCCATTAAACCCGCTTCAGAAAGGTCAGCCGTGTGAGCAAAGCCCGTCGTCTCACCAGCAATCACCCGAATACCCGCACCACGATTTCGACCCGTCGACAATTGTTCAATCTTGCCGTCGTCAAGCCCGACACCAGTCCCGCGCCAATCGGATGCAAACACTTCAGCAAAGTCGGCGCCGGTTCGTAAACCTTCGGCCAACACACGTTCAAGGATGTCGTTATCAATCACAGTGCAATCCTACATTGGGGTCGTGAGAGCGGTCTTACGCCAAATTTTCGGCCACCCGTATGTGCGGCTTTCACAACTAGCAACTTTCCAATGAGAACCAAAAACCGTGGTCTTGCCCTCGCCATCGTTGGTTTTTCTACCCGAATATTTGTAATGACTTGCGACCATGCGTCCTCTAATGACCGCTGATTCCCTAGATTGTCGGGGTGGATGCGATCGAGACCTCGGCCTCTGGGCAACGCCAACATCGCACCTTTTGGTGGAAAGAGGCGCTCATCATGGGTGTCTTCTATTTGTTCTACGCGTGGAGTCGCAATCTTTTTGGCTCGGCCTATATTTCGCTTGAGACCGGCGATACACCACTACGCGCTTTCCGTAATGCCGAACGAATTATTCAACTTGAGCGAGCAATCGGTCTTTTCCACGAAGAATCGGTACAAGATTGGTTCCTCCCATTCCTTGGGTTTATCCGCTTTTGGAACACGTACTACGGCACTGCTCACTTCCTCGTCACGTTCGCGGTGTTCTGGATTCTTTTCGTCAAGCGCAAAGATGTCTTTCCTCAATGGCGCAACACTTTGGCAATTACAACTGCGCTCGCGATTATCGGATTTTCGCTGTTCCCACTCATGCCGCCACGTTTACTTGATTCTCCATGCCCCGCACAAGGTGGCTTTGGCGGCGCATGCATTGAAAGCAGGTACCGCGATGAAGGTGCTGATGGCATACGCGGAACTGATGACGACGGATCATTCGGGTTCGTCGATACGTTGCTTGAGTACGGTGGAGCGCTGTGGACGTTCGAATCAACGGCCATGAAGAGTATTTCGAATCAATATGCCGCCATGCCGAGCATGCATATTGGTTGGAGCAGTTGGTGTGCCTTCGCCCTATGGCCGCTCATGCGCCGCCGCTGGGCCAAAATTGCCGTCTTGCTTTACCCTGCCGCGACTTTGTTCTGCATCGTCGTGACCGGAAATCACTATTGGATTGATGGGGTCGGGGGCCAATTAGCGCTCGCGATCGGAGCCTGGGCGGGATGGGCGCTACATCGCCAAAACCTACGACGCCTTGATCGCAAATTCCTCGCTGCGGCCACTGCTGAACCCGTATCCCTGCCTAATTGACCCCTGTCACGCCCCTGCTGCGAGCCCAATTCTGCGGCACGGGCACGCAGAGATAGCGTAAAGCACGTTATGACGATCGAATCCATCCGAGAGCCATCTGATCTGCGCCGATTGTCCTATCTTGAAATCGACGAACTCGCCGGCGAAATACGCGACTTCATTGTTCAAGCAGTCGCCACAAATAGCGGTCACCTTGGTTCGAATCTCGGAGCAGTCGAACTCACCTTGGCCCTACACCGTGTTTTTGATTCACCCACCGATGCCATTTTGTGGGACACCGGCCATCAGGCGTACGTCCACAAAATTGTGACCGGACGCGCCGCTGGCTTTGCTCAGCTTCGTCAAGCCGATGGATTGTCGGGCTACCCAAGTAGAGAAGAAAGCAAGCACGACTACATCGAAAACAGTCATGCTTCAACGGTTCTGTCATACGCGTACGGAATGTCAGTCGCTCGAAATGCCGGCACCGACAAGCACCGCCATATCGTCGCCGTGATCGGTGATGGGTCAATGACCGGCGGCATGGCGTATGAAGCCCTCAACAATCTCGGTCATAGCAAACAACGCGTGATCATCATCTTGAATGACAACGGCCGCAGTTACGCACCAACAATTTCGAATCTCACGCAGCAACCCTCTGTTCTTGCATCCGAAGACAAGACTCCACTACCCGATCGCATCACCGAAAAACTCTCCAACAGCCTCACGCGAATCCGCATGAATCCGTTATATGTGTCGCGCCAACGCAAAATTGAATCGTGGTTGCAGGGCCTCCCCGTGGTTGGCCAACAAGCCGAGAAGGGTATGGAAGCGGTCAAGGCTGCCGTACGCGAATTCTTGCAACCACCCTCGTTCTTTGAGGCACTTGGTGTTCGATATATCGGACCTATTGATGGACATAATGTGCGCGAGCTCGAAGTCGCCCTACGAAATGCCGAAGACCTGTCAAGCGAAGGTCCAATCGTTGTCCATGTACTCACGCAAAAGGGCAAGGGTTATTCGCCAGCCGAAGATGACGACGAAAAACATTTACATGACACGCCGGTCTTTGACCCCGCAGTCGGCCCACCGAAAGCGGTACCTACTGGTTACACGCAAGCTTTCGCCGATGCAATTTTGAAAGAAGCCGAATCAGACTCACGTCTCGTCGCAATCACCGCAGCAATGCCCGGACCAACCGGACTCTTGCCTTTCCAAGAACGATTCCCTCAACGCTTTTTTGACGTCGGCATTGCCGAACAACACGCGGTGACTGGTGCGGCCGGAATGGCTATGGGCGGGCTTCGACCAATCGTTGCCTTGTACTCAACGTTTTTGTCGCGAGCTTGGGACCAAGTGGTGTACGACGTCGCTCTCCATCGCTTGCCGGTGATCTTTTGTTTAGACCGCGCTGGTATCACTGGCGATGATGGCCCAAGCCACCATGGCATTTACGACATGGCTTTGCTCTGCAAGGTCCCTGGTATGCGCGTACTGGCACCATCAAGTGCTCAAGAGCTTCAGCAGATGTTGCACGACGCTGTCACTCTCACCGACTCTGGGCCGGTTGTCATTCGCTATCCCAAAGGTGCAGCTCGCCAGGTCAGCGATGACGAAGTCGGCTCAGGATTGAAGGCACTGCGCCTGCGTGAAGGTGACGGTTCAGTCGCCATTTTGGCGGTCGGCAAAATGTTGGCTGCAGCCCTGAAAGCGGCCGATGCCCTCGCTGCGCGCGGCGTTCAAGCAACCGTTTGGGATGTTCGCTCATGCGCTCCGCTCGACCAAGACATGTGCGCAGATGCTGCACGACATGACCGCGTCATCACAATTGAAGACGGCATCCGTGAAGGTGGAGTCGGCATGTCGATTTCTGCCAACATCAGCGAAATCAGTGGCAGTTGCCGAGTCGAATCACTTGGTGTGCCCACCAAATTCTTACCTCATGCCAAGCCCGATCGCTTATTAGCCCAACTTGGACTTGATGCAGATGGCATTATCAAGGCATACGATTCTGCACCTTTGTAAATCGCCTCTTGCCTGATCGCCTTATCTATGACCAACGAACCTGATATCAACCTCTCCAACGAACTTGCATTAGCCATTCGAATCGCCGACGCTGCCGACGCGATCTCGCTGCCATATTTTGAGCGACAAAACTTCACCCTGTCGCGTAAAGCCGATCAGAGTGAAGTTACTGAAGCCGACCGCAACACCGAAACTGCCATTGTCGAACTCATCGCTCACCATCGACCCGATCACGCCATCTACGGCGAAGAGCATGGTCATGCTGGCAATGCTTCGTCGCCCTGGAAATGGGTGATCGATCCCATCGACGGAACTTCGAATTTTGTTCGCGGTGTTCCGGTATGGGCGACATTGATTGCTCTCGTCCACGACATTGATGGTCCCGTTCTCGGAGTCATATCTGCCCCGGCCCTGCCGCGCCGTTGGTGGGGAGCACGCGGAATTGGTGCCTTTGCCAATGGACGTCCAATGCACGTCTCAGATGTGTCAACAATTGCCGAGGCCCAAGTGAGCGTGACCTTCAACTCTGGCTGGGATCACATCGGAGGCACCGCCGCTTTGGTCGCATTACAACAGCGGGCATACCGCGCTCGAGGTTACGGAGACTTCTGGCAGCACATGCTGGTAGCCGAGGGTGCCGTTGATATCGCCATCGATGCCATTGGTCTGGCGCCCTACGACAACGCCGCAGTTCAAGCCATCGTTGAAATCGCAGGCGGACGCCATACCGACCGTTTCGGCGTGCGTGACTACGAACAGAATTCGGCGATTTCAACCAACGGTCGCTTGCACGATGAGGTCATTACTAGTCTCAAGGTATGACCGATCTTGTCATTACCAACGCCAATCTTGTTGATGGTTCTGGAGCACCTGCTCGCATCGCCGATGTCGCAGTATCAGACGGACGAATTGTTGATGTTGCAGGCCGCGGACAATTAGGCACGACCGGCAAACGCGTCATTGACGCTCAAGGACTTCTCGTCACACCAGGCTTCGTCGACATCCACACTCATTACGACGCACAGGTTTCCTGGGACCCGATGTTGACACCCAGCTCATGGCACGGAGTCACGACTGCAGTCATGGGCAACTGTGGCGTCGGATTTGCCCCCGCGCACCCCGATCGCCATCAATGGTTAATCGAACTCATGGAAGGCGTTGAAGATATTCCTGGCGCGGCCATGACCGACGGGATGGATTGGCAGTGGGAAAGTTTCCCCGAATATCTCGACTCGGTTGACAATCGCAAGTACGTCATTGATGTCGGAACACAAATCGCTCACGGCGCATTACGCGCCTACGTCATGGGTCAACGTGGTGCCGACAACGAACCAGCCAATGCCGACGATTGCGTCGATATGGCCCGTTTAGTCGAAGAGGCGCTACGCGCCGGAGCACTCGGATTTTCCACGAGTCGCACGCCATTGCATAAATCAAAGAGTGGTGAACTTGTTCCTGGCACGATGGTTGATCCTGCCGAGTTGTACGCCATCGCCGATGCCATGGCCCGCGTTGGCCACGGCAACTTCCAATTCTCACCCGAACATGTTCGGGTACCTATCGAAGAGTGGCCGTGGATGCGCGAGCTCGCACAACGTTCGGGCCGACCCGTCAGCGTCAACCTCAGCCAAACCGATCAGTCACCTGATTTATGGCGCTCAGTGCTCGAGCTACTTACGCAGGCTCATGACGACGGCATCCCGATCTACACACAAGTTGCTGGTCGATCAATTGGCATCATGTATTGCTTAGAAGGAAGCGCCCATCCCCTGCTCTTCCACCCCGCCTATGCCGAAATACAAAATTTGCCGATGAGCGAACGCTTAGTTGCACTCACCGACCCAGTGCGCCGCGAACGACTTCTGAATGAAATTCCAAATGATGGAGGATTCTTCCAGAAAATTGTTGTTGACAAGCTCGATGGCATGTGGCTTGTTGACGGATCAAACATTGATTACGAGCCACATCGTGAAGATTCAATTGGCGGCATCGCCCGTCGAACCGGAGCCAACCCCATGCAATTGATCGTCGATCAATTGTGTAGTGGCAACGGCACCGGAATGATCTACGCACCGTTCTTCAACTATTCGTATGGCGACCTTTCGATGGCCTATGAAGCCCATCGTCATCCGCACACGCGAATGGGACTATCTGATGCTGGTGCGCATTGTGGAGCAATCTGTGACGGAGGTATGCCCACTTTCATGTTGACGCATTGGACGCGCGACCGAACTCGCGGTCCACGTCTACCGCTTGAATTCATCGTTCATCGTCAGACTCGCCAAACCGCCGAGTTCTACGGTTTGCACGATCGCGGACTGATTGCGCCCGGTATGCGCGCCGACATCAACATCATTGATTACGACAACCTCGGTTTCGACGTCCCGCGCATGGCTTACGACTTGCCAGCAAATGGACGCCGCCTCGTTCAACACGGACAGGGTTACAAGGCAACATTTGTTGCTGGTGTTCAAACCGTTGATAACGATTCGTTTACTGGCCAACTGCCTGGTCGACTTGTTCGAGGACCTCAGCGATAAAAAGGATTTTCGCCCGATTGGTGATCGGTCATGTCACGAACTCGCTGAATTCCTTCAACTTTTTCCACGAGAGTGGTTTGCACACCTTCGAGCATCGTGACTTTGCTCATCGAACAACCGTGGCAACCACCACCCATTGTGAGATACGCGGTACCGGCTTCGTCGTGCCCTGCGAACGTCACGAAACCGCCGTGCGCAGCAAGTGCTGGGTTGACTTCAGTTGCGACGATTGCTTCGATTTCTGCTGACAATGCGTCGTCATTCACCAAGCCCTCAATCACTGGAGCCACTGGCTTATTCGGATTTCGAATCACCAATCCGCCAGTTGATGAGTAATCAAGAATTGCGCCTTCAAGTAACTCAACATCTTTGGCGGGGATGATGACCTTCATGCCACTGTGAGTTCGAACCTCATCGGTGAAAGCCGCTTTACGAAACTCATCAAGTGACAAGTCGTATTTGAATTCTTCCCCAGGTCCGCTCACAATTTCGAGACGCAAACCAAGCGACGAAGCATCTTCTTCGGAATCGCGCAGTTTGACAAGTTCGGCTAAAGCATCGTCGGTAATCGTGATGATGCTGCTGACTTCTGTGGTGCTTTGGGGGGCGAGTGGGCTCACATCCGTGAGGCTACCCGTACCATCGCCGACCTTGTCAGATCGAGATCACAAAACCCCGCCTGTCATCAGTTTTGGGTATTAGCGAGGCCCTCCGCCATCGCATTCAATACGTTGACCCGTCACGTACCCCGCCCCCTCACTACATAACCACAGCACGACATTGGCAACATCGAGAGGCTGACAGACGCGACCAAACGGCGAACCCTGATCAAGGCTGCGCAGATCTTCCATTTCACGCTTACCAGTCATTGCTCGCGCTAACCGAAGACCCATATCGGTTTCAACTAAGCCTGGAGCCACGATGTTGCAATGAATTCCGTATTGACGCTCTTCTTTGGCCAGAGTCAGAGCCAAAGCTTCCATCGCTGCTTTTCCCATGCTGTATGGCCCACCATTAGCGGTCATATGCGATGTGGCAACCGATGAGATCATGACAATGTCTCCACGATCACGCGTGCGCATTGATGGCAAGACACAACGTGCCAAATGATGTGGTCCAATCGCATGCGTCGTCAGCAAACGAATCACCTCATTCGGATCGGTGTCGGCAACTGCTTGTCCCCGCGATGCGATACCCGCGTTGCATACAAGAATGTCAACGTAACCAAAGTCGGCAACTACCTCATCAACCATAATCGCAACTGCTTCTGGGTCATCTACAGAAGCTTCGTATGCCCGCGCGTTACCCCCAGCGGCAATGATCGCATTAACAGTTTCCAGCGCTGACTCTTTGTCCTTGCGGTAATTCACTGCGACTGAAGCCCCTTGGCTGGCGAGAAGTTCGCAAATTCCGCGACCGATGCCTCGTCCGCCCCCAGAAACAAGAGCTACTCGTCCGTTCAATTGAACACTCATACAATTCCCCCTCTGATGCACAAGGCATCTACTTAAAGCATCTTGACATGTGCCATTCTGTCACCATGCAATAAAAAAGTAAGAAGGCAATCATCACCGCAATATCGCTGATTCAACTATCTTGCACTAGAGTGGCAACAACACAACGGGGAGCTCACAAGATCGGTGGGCTGAGAGGGTGACTGCTGTCGCCGACCCGCGAACCTGAACTGGGTAATGCCAGCGGAGGGATTGGAATGGCAGAAAAAATTTCTCATGCACTCATCGTGATCGGCGGCGACCGCCCCGATCCACGCGCCTTGCAACATATCTCGCAAAAGACAGTGGTGATCTGCGCCGACTCTGGCCTTGACCACGCTCTATCGCTTGGACTCACGCCAGACATTTTTCTTGGCGATATGGATTCGGTTTCTTCGGCCGCCCTGCATACCTCGCAACAAGCAACATGGAAAGTGATCACCTACGATCCGCTGAAAGATCAAACCGACACCGAACTTGCGTTGCAATACGCCTCCACTCACGGATTCACAGAAATCACTTTGTTATGGGGTTCTGGCGATCGCATCGATCACGTACTTGGCGTTCTGGCGGCACTCTCGCATCAATCACTCCGATCAGTTCACAATCTTGTTGCATGGATCGGCACCGATCGAGTTGAAGTGATGCATGGACCACGTTCGTACAGCGACAAAGTCATGACTGGCTCAACAGTCAGTCTGATACCACTCGGAACATCGGTGGACGGAGTGACAACCCAAGGTCTCCAATGGAATCTTGATCGCGAAGTACTCACATCGAAGTCCGCACGCGGTGTGAGCAATATTGCCCAAGAAGCAACGATCAGCATCACAATCGAAAATGGCGTACTTGCCGTTGTATACCCAGGTTTTCTATCTCAAACCCAAACTGAAAGTGAGACCAACTCATGAAGAAAGCACGCATCATCCCTTTCATTGCTGCGATCCTCACAGTCTCCACGACTATCACGGCTTGCAGTTCTGACAGTTCAACAACTAAAGAACTGACCTTGATTGCCTACAACTCGTTCCTACCACCCGAAGACGCATTTGACGAGTTCACGCAAGAAACAGGAATCACAGTTCAGATAGCACTTTCTGGTGACGCTGGCGAAATGGTCGCTAAAGCATCGCTCACTACTGGCAACCCTGAAGGCGACGTCATCTGGGGCGTTGACAACACTTTGATTTCACGAGCAATGGAAAGCAAGATATTTGCAAGCGACCCAGTTGAAGTTGACTTCGGCCATGTTTGTGTCAACTTTGATATCGCAGCCCTCGGCCAAGTTCAACCACCCATGACGCTTGACGACTTGATTTCACCTGAGTACAAAGACATGTTGGTCGTCCAAAACCCTGCCACTTCGTCAACTGGATTGGCCTTCCTTTTAGCAACTGTCGCTGCCTTCGGAGACAGTTGGCCCGACTATTGGCAACAACTTGTCAACAACAATGTCCAAGTCGTTAGCAGTTGGGATGAGGCCTATTACACATTGTTCACTCGTTACGGCGGGGATCGTCCGCTCGTTGTCAGTTATTCAACAAGCCCTCCTGCCGAAGTCATTTTCGCTGATCCACCGCTTCCCGCTGGCTCACCTGCATTAACCGGTGTCGCAACCGAAACGTGCTTTCGACAAGTTGAGTACGCAGGCGTGTTACGAGGCACAGAGTTCACTCAACAGGCTCAGCAACTCGTCGATTATCTCTCAAGTCCGACATTCCAAGCGCTGCTACCTGAGAGTTTGTTTGTCTACCCAGCAAACGAAGCTGTCGAGCTACCACAATCGTTTATTGATTACGCACCCACGATTGTGAACAGCTTCTCATTACCTCCGGAAGAAATTGCAAAGAACCGACAGTTATGGACCGACCAATGGTCAGCCATAGTTCTTCAGTGACAGCACGCAACATTCGCCTTTTGGCGATACCAGCGGCGATCCTGGTGCTCGTCACCGCGATTATTCCGCTCATCGTGCTTTCGACAACGGTTGTGCGCAGTTCAGACATATTCTCCATTTGGCAGAACTCGGCAGTTCAAAAAGCCCTTGTCTTTTCGGTTTGGCAAGCGCTTCTATCAACAATTTTCACCATCCTCGTTGGACTCATCACCACTTGGTACCTCACGCGTTATCAATTCCGCGGCCGACAGGCTCTCATCACACTGATCACTGTTTCATTTGTATTGCCTACGGTCACCATTGGCGCAGCTTTCATCGCCGTCTTGCCAACTTGGCTACATCACAGCACCTTCGCCATTGTTATGGCACATGTCTTCTTCAATATTTCGATTGTTGTTCGAACTGTCGGACCGCGCTGGAACTCTATTCACGAGGATCTCATTAACTGCGCCCAAACCCTAGGCGCGACTTCATTGCAAACTTGGCGTCACGTCATCTTTCCACTCGGCAAGAGCGCGATTTATTCATCGGCTGCTCTTACGTTTTTTCTGTGCTTCACGTCGTATGGAATCATCTCAATACTTGGCGGCCCAGGACTCGCAACGCTTGATATCGAGATCTACCGACGAGCGGTTCAATTGGGTGACCTTTCAGGCGCAACCGTCTTGGCGATCACTCAGATGCTATTCATCACCATCGCATTCTTGATTTGGTCCCGCAGTCGTTCGGTTGAACTAATGACATTTCGTGTTGCGGCTGTTTCACAACGACAGCTTGTATTCATCCCAAAACTATTCGTAGGAGTCGTAGCAATTTTCTTCCTTGCCCCGCTTTTGGCTTTGTCAATTGCATCTATCCGAACTGGTCAAAACTGGTCGTTGAGTGGCTGGAAAGTCCTACTCGGAATTCAAAACCAGCGAGGACTTGAATTGGACATCTGGCAGGCCTTACAAACTTCTGGGCTGTATGCGCTCATCGCAAGTTGTATCGCTCTTCCAACGGGAATCGCCGCGACCTATGCAATCACTAAGAATGGTTCGACGAACAACAACTGGTCCTCTTTGACAGTGCTTCCCCTCGCAATTTCACCGGTCGTCATCGGATTAGCAATCTTGATTACCTACGACTTTGCTCCATTTGAATTTCGTTCATCATGGTTTCTTATTCCTGTCGTTCACGCAGCAGTGGCGATGCCATTCGTTGTACGCGCAGCCTTACCAGTCGTGCAAGGCATTCCCCCAGATTTGCGATCGGCCGCCGCTACTCTCGGAACTTCGCCCTGGAGACGATTTTGTTTTGTCGAGATACCGCTTTTGCGCCCAGCAATAACAACGGGAATCGCTTTTTCGATGGCGATATCTCTTGGCGAGTTTGGAGCTACTAGTTTTCTCACTCGACGTGAATCACAGACTCTCCCGATCATCATCGCCGATCTTTTCGGCAAAGCAGGAGCGATACCGCGAGCATCGGGCATGGCCGCATCGTTACTCTTAGTTATCGTGACAGGCATCATTGTTTTGTCCGTTGAACGAAAGCCGCGCGTATGAGTCTTGTCATAGACAACATTTCATTTAGCTATGGCGATCGCGTCATATTGCGCAACTTCACTTTGCACATTCCCACAGGAAATACAACTGCAGTTGTCGGTCCTTCTGGCTCGGGCAAATCAACTTTGCTCCGCGTCATCGCTGGACTTTTGGCGCCGACAACAGGAACGATCATTCTCAACGATCAGGACATTTCTCACGTACAAACTCATCTGCGTTCAGTTGGAATGGTTTTCCAGGACAATCAGTTGTTCCCCCACCTCAACGTTTATGACAACGTTTCATTTGGTTTGCGAATGGCCAAGGTCGATAAGCGAGTCATTGCTGAACGCTGCCAAGAGCTGTTAGACCTCGTCGGACTGACCGAAGCAGCAGAACAATCAGTGTCAACATTGTCAGGTGGCGAAGCTAAACGAGTCGCTCTTGCCCGTGCTTTAGCTCCGTCTCCCCAGGTTCTCCTGCTAGATGAACCTCTGACCGGACTCGACAATGAACTTCACGATCGGCTCGCCCAAGATCTGCAGCGAATTCTCCACGCAACTTCAACGACAGCGCTCTTAGTTACTCATCTCATACCTGAAGCCGAAGTGATTTCTGATGTGATTCATCATCTCGGCGATCAGAGTTATCAAGAAGGGGTAGACCATTGAGTCCAGTTTCCCCATCACAAAGTTGTCAAGTGTCTAGCGGGATGACCGCAGAGGTCCAGTTGATGCACACAGTCTGCCATGAGCACGTCTCTTCAACTTGCAGTCCGTATTCAAGACACGATCAATCAGCAACTTCGTGAGATCTCACAACTCTCAGATTCTGATACTTGGGTAGGTCTTGTTGCCCTGATTTCACACACTGAAATCAAGCTCGTCAATTCATTACTTTGGTCATGCGTTGACCTTTTGCGTGCTCATCATGACTCGTCTGGCTTGTAATCCAGAGCGACTAGCCCTACTGGCACGTCGGCTCAACATTGCTCGGGGTGAGATTTCCCTCCAGCTCCGTTTAGCCGAAATCGGAGATCTCGCGATGCCAGAGATCCGTTCACTTTTGCAGCGTGCAATCTCGTTACTTGAAAGCCAAGAAGAACGGATACGACGAATCCTCAACAGCTCTTTCTTGAATCTTTCAGATTCGTATTCACTGATATTCAATTCAAGTGCCTACTTGCTCAATCGCTGGGTCACGCATCATCCTGGATGGTGGTCTGATGCAACTCATGGCGAGACAACCGAAATTGACATTCTGATCGCCAAGGTTGCGGGAAGCCCACTTGATGCAGGTCGATTGATTGATTCAACGTCGTTCTTGGCGCCCCTTATCTATGGCTGCAACGACACCGAAGTGGTTCGAGAATTGTGGCTGTCGGCAACTGATCCGAGAACGACTTCAGTCACCACCGCGGGGCAACGAATCACCCGGCTCGTCGAAGAAGTCTTTGGCGATCAAGAGTGGCGCGAAGGGATCGCCCCAACCCGGATTGACGTTCACAAACAGTTAACAACTCGCCAGCAAATCCGTGACCTGCTTGGTGAAATCGTGGCTCCTTGGCAACTGCAATTCACAGGCCTCGCATCCGAGTGGAGTTGGTCCGCCGAAACCGGAATTCATTACCTCAAGAAGATTGCCGATGCAGAGAATGCCGCAATGGCCATCTCTCAAGGTCTTGGATCTGCTCTCTATAGAAACCTTTCCAATCTGCCCGAAGACAGCAGTGATCGACTTCATCGGATTGACTCAATTGCGTTTGCGGTTGGCGCATCAACAGAATTGCTACGCAACGCCAAAGTTCGACAGGCCGACATGGACTCCGACCACCTATCTACCCTGCTCACGATTCCCACGCTTTTGCCACTCAAACTGCCCTGGCCGGCGTCATTACTGATGGGCAAGTCAAAATCTCATGTCGTGGATCTTTTTGACAAGACGCCAGAGGTGCGTATCACTTCCGCAATGCAAATGCTTCAACATCGCAGCGCTCTTGCCTCTATCGCATTTATGGCCGTCTTCAATTCGGCATTGACTGCAGGCCGAATTGATCAACCAAACGATCGACCGTCACCGGACGTGCAACTTGAACTTCAACACACTGTTGACCTGATCGACAACCCAACTGCTCGCGGACAAGCACTCGCAGACTTAACAGATGAGAATCAATGACCGACTTTAGGAAATCGGAACCTCAGTCGCATACCGGGTGCTTGTCGATGGATCAGGCTGGACCAATATCTCAAGTGTCCACGTACCTGCCGTCAAAATAGATAGTGCTCCAACAAAGTGGTTTGGCCCGAGTTCTGAAACCGCAGCAGTAATCGTTGGCACTTCAGAGCCCGGCAATGTCAGACGCATCGTGACTCCCTCAACTGGAGACAAGGTTCC
>JBIIMF010000023.1:0-18133 GCA_044338135.1 Ilumatobacteraceae bacterium
TGCGACCGTATGTGATTCAGGACAATGTTGCAGGCGAAATTGATGACGCTGCATTCGAAGCAATGTGCCGTGATGCCTATGCAACTTTCCGTCACCCAGCCACCGTGCCGCTGGTGCAAATTGGTCCCAACGAATGGATCATGGAACTTTTCCATGGCCCAACTTTGGCGTTCAAAGATGTGGCGTTGCAATTAGTGGGTCGATTGTTTGATCATGTTCTGTCTGCTCGTAACGAACGCGTGATGATCGTTGGTGCGACAAGTGGCGACACTGGTTCGGCAGCAATTGATGGTGTGAAGGCTTGCAACAATGTCGACATCGTCATCTTGTACCCGGCTGGTCGCGTGAGTGATGTGCAACGTCGTCAAATGACAACGGTTGACTCACCAAATGTGCACACGGTTGCTATTGATGGCACCTTTGATGATTGCCAAGACTTGGTGAAAGCCATGTTCAACGATGCTCAATTCCGTCATGAATTGAACCTTTCTGCAGTCAACAGCATCAACTGGGCTCGTGTCATGGCTCAGACTGTTTATTACGTGGCAGCTATCGATGCATTAGGTGATCAACCTGTTTCATTCAGTGTGCCCACCGGAAACTTCGGCAATGTGTTAGCTGGTTGGATTGCTCGCGAGATGGGCGCATCTGTTGATTCACTCATCGTTGGTTCAAATAAGAACGACATTTTGACTCGCTTCTTTGAATCACATCAGATGGTCGCCGACGGAGTCGTGCCAACACTCAGTCCGTCAATGGATATCCAAGTGTCGTCAAACTTTGAACGATTGCTGTTTGAAATGAATGATCGCGATGGGGCAGTGACTGCTCATCAATTGTCGATATTCCGATCAACTGGTCAATTGGCTGTTGAGCCCGATCAATTTGCAACATGGGCCGCGCCTGTGTTCAAAGCAGCGCGTTGCAACGACGAACTCACCTTGTCGACCATGGCCGATGTGTACCGCGAATCGGGCATGCTGATTGACCCGCACACCGCAGTCGGTGTGTCGGCAGCTCGCCAAATTCGTCGCGACTCCGAGCAATCGGGGGTGCCTGTGGTCACCATGGCAACGGCCCATCCGGCCAAGTTTCCCGATGCGGTCATCAAGGCCACCGGTGTTCACCCCAATTTGCCCGAACACCTCGCTGACCTGCTCGAACGTCCCGAACGGACCAATAATTTGGCCAACGATTTGGCGGCTGTGCAGGCTTTTGTGCGCTCAGTTGCGCGCTAGTACCCAAGCAAACTTTGCCGAACTTTTCTGGATAAGCGTTGCCAAGGGTGTCGGGGCTGGCTATGGTCAGAGATGTCTGGAATCCCAGACCGCACGTGATGCCATTCTGGGCAGCCGTTTTGGATAGTTCATCCGGTCAACACTGGTAGATCCGTGTGTGTTCCCCTCATTGGCGTAGGGATCGTCGGTGCTCGTGCCCCCGTTGCACGTAGCCGTTTTACCCTCGCCTGAAAGCAGGTTGTCATGGCCGCAGATGCACTCGAAAAGTCAGTGCTTGAATCAAAAGACAAGGATCAGCTCGTCGCAATCGCGACTGCGCTCGGCATTAAGGCCGGTCCTCGTGCGAAAAAAGAAGACATCATCGTCAAGATCCTCGACACTGTCGGTGGACCTGCCGCATCGAGTTCTTCATCCAGTTCCTCATCTAGTTCTTCATCAAGTTCTTCAGGGTCCGCTGGCGAATCCGCTGGCGAACCGGTCAAGCGTGGCCGTGGTCGTCCGCCGAAAGCAAAAGCCGATGGTGACGACGATGGCGAAGCCGACAGCAAGCCTGCTGCAACACCTCGACCTGCACCGCGTAGCGCAACACCCGAAGTCATTCTTGGTGCCGACGGTGAACCGCTAGCCGAATGGGAAGCCGAATTGGTTCGCAAAGGTGAGTCAACAGTTGCTGAATTAACTGGCGGCGAATCAGCTCCGGCCGCAACCGAACGCACTGATCGTGGCGACCGCAGTGATCGTGGTCCGCGCAATGATCGTGGTCCGCGTGACAACAACAATCCGCGTTACCAAGGCCAGAACAATCGCAACGGTCAACCGGGCGGTCAACAGGGAAATCAACCCGGTGGCCCGCGCAATGACCGTAATGATCGCGACAGTTTTGAAGGTGATGGACGCAATCGTCGTCGTCGCCGTCGTGGCAAGGGCGGACGCGATGAAGGCCCTCAGGGCGAAGATCGCGAAGGTACGACCGAGCGTTCATGGAACCGCGACAGCGGCAACTCTGCGCAAGGTGGAGAATTCGTTCCGCAAGAAACAGTGACCATTGAGGGCTACCTCGATTTGCGCGATGAGGGTTACGGCTTCTTGCGCGTGAAGGGCTATTTGCCGAGTCGCGAAGATGCGTACGTCTCAGTGAAGCAAACTCGTCAATATGGTTTGCGTAAGGGCGACCATGTCACAGGTATGGCACGCACCGCTGGTCGTAACGAAAAGAACCCTGCTTTGCTTGAGGTTTTGACAGTGAACGGTGGCGATCCCGAAAAGGTCAAGAACCGTCCTCGTTTCGAAGATCTCACTGCATTGTTCCCCGATGAAAAGTTGAAGCTTGAGCATCCGCTTGATCCGGGCAACATGACCGCACGCATCATCGACCTCATTTCACCAATCGGTAAGGGTCAACGCGGAATCATCGTGTCACCACCTAAGGCCGGTAAGACGACGATCATGAAAGAGATCGCAACTGCGATCGAGCGCAATAACCCCGAAGTTGTTTTGATGGTGTTGCTCATTGACGAACGTCCCGAAGAAGTGACCGACATGCGTCGCACCGTTCGTGGTGAAGTGATTTCGAGTACGTTCGACCGTCCGTCAGAAGAGCACACCCATTGCGCCGAACTCACCATCGAGCGCGCGAAGCGTCTTGTCGAAACCGGCAAAGACGTTGTCATCATTCTTGACGGCATCACCCGTTTGAGCCGTGCGTACAACTTGGCAGCTCCCGCCAGCGGAAAGATTCTTTCTGGTGGTATCGATGCTGGTGCGTTGTATCCGCCGAAGCGATTCTTTGGTGCGGCCCGTAACGTCGAAGAAGGTGGCTCGCTCACCATTTTGGCGACCGCTCTTGTTGAGACCAACAGCCGTATGGACGAAGCAATCTTCGAAGAATTCAAGGGAACTGGCAACATGGAATTGCGCCTCGATCGCCGTTTGGCCGAGAAGCGTATTTACCCAGCCATCGACGTTGACTCGTCGGGTACTCGTCACGAAGAGTTGTTGTTTGATCGCAAGCAATTGCAGATGGTCTGGAAGTTGCGCCGAGTTCTCTCGGGCTTGGCTTCTGATGGCAACCCGGCACCCGGACTCGAGTTGCTCATTGACCGTCTCAAGCAGTTCAAGAACAACGACGAATTCTTGGCCGAAATTGGTAAAACACCAACTATGTAAATCGCCTATTCAAGAAGCGTGAGTTACTTGCGCTTCTTGGGCAACGGTTTATCCCAACCGAGGTCTTTCTCTATAGAAGCGGACATCTGTGGCAAGTGGCCGATGAAAGTAAACAGGTCGGCCTTTTGCTGATCGGTGATGCTGTTCACCTCGGCAAAAATAGCCAAACTTTGAAAGAGCAAAGTGCCGATCATGATCACACTTGTTTTGGTGCGCTCGGTCGTATTTGGATTTTTTGCTTCGGCGAGTAGATGCCCGAGCACGATCTGCTGGCTGGCCTGGAATCTTTCGGGTTCAACGCCACACCCCAATAGATAGGCAATGGTGCGAAAGCGGGCATGAGCCTTCTCGAGAAGTCCAGCTGTATTGGAGAGAGTGTCATCGATTCGCGAAGTGTTGCCGTCTTCGCGAAGAATGACCCCAACAAAGGCCGCTTCGATGGCCTGGCACAACAGCTCTTCGCGAGATCCGAAATACCGCACGACATAGTCAGTGTGAACATCGGCGGCCTGGCAGATTTTCTGGACGGTCACCCGCTCGGGAGGATTATTGAGGAGCAAATTTGCGGTCGCGCTGAGCATTTTGATGGTCGCTTCAGCCTGGCTGAGACGGGGCTTTTTCTTGACGACGGGTCGACCGGCAGGCTTGGCTGCTGAGGTCTGAGCACTGTTTTTGGGGACTGGGGCCATGTGCCCGAGTGTACATATGCAGGGGGTCCGTGAAACGAGGTCTGGGACCGGGCCTGGTGGCAAGGGCGCAGACCACCGCTAGGCTCGTGAGGTCCCGCTAGGGCTCTCGAATCAAGAGGACGAAAAGACATGAAGGCCGACATCCACCCGAACTACTCGCTCACAACCGTGCGTTGCTCATGCAACAACACGTTTGAAACTCGTTCAACGCGTGCTGGCGATCTCAACGTTGAACTCTGCAACGAGTGCCACCCATACTTCACTGGTAAGCAGAAGCTGGTTGACACCGGTGGCCGCGTCGAGCGCTTCAACAAGCGTTACGGCGAGCGCAAAAACAAAGCCTGATCCCATTTCGTTGACCGTGACGTGTTGTCCGGTATCTACAACTGATGTCGCTGTCTTGAGATTGTCGTTCTGAGATTGTTGTGTTGATTCATGTCTAACGATGCGATGGATCCCGAACTCAAAGCCCGTTTATACGGCATCAAATTAGTCGCGCTCGTTCGCGAACACTTTGGCGAGATTGAACCCACCGATCAGATCGGTCTGTCGGTTGGCGCGGCGATGACTGCCAACAATGCTTCATGGGTGCTCATTGAAGATAAACCCGAACGTGGTTTGGGTGTGGCGTTGGCGTGGGCCTCGCGGCACGGTGTGCGTGATCTACATGTTTTGGCGAGTGCTGAGACAACAACATTGGCGCGACGCTCTGCTGGTTTCGATATCTCGATCACGGTGTGGCATGTTGACGGAATCTCGATGACTCAGGTTCAGGGCGAGCCCTCGCCGCGTGAAATAGACGTAACTCCGGGCCACGATTTGTTCATTCCAACCATCACTGACAGCGGTGCCGACGTGATCATCGAACATGGTGTTGTGACTGGTGAAGTTCGTGGACTTGAAGTGTGTCGCGTCGTGACCGATGATTACACCGGAGTCCATCGGCTTGAAGTAGGTGTGGGTGCTCATGACCGCGAAGCCTTCGGAATGATGCATGGCGATACTCCAACTACGCAGTCGTTAAAGCGCATCGTTGATGTGGTGCGTAAACATCGCACGCCTGGTGCCGATCCTCATCCGCTCAATCGATTGGGTGCCGAGCGCGCCTTGCGGACCTTGGTGATTGAGCAACCCGAACTTGTGGGAGTGACTTCATTGCGCGCTGTGGCGTCGGCTTCTCCGCGGCCAAACCTGAAAGATCCCATTCCGTGTGTTGCTGTTGGTGAAAAAGCTGATGGTCAACGCGTCGTGACGGTCTTTTCGACAGGCATTGATCTTGATGTCATCCCTTTCGCCGTTGATGCTCGGCTGTATCACGCCGACCCCGAGACTGAACTTGTAGTGGTAGTGCCCAAGCGGGATGTTTCAGCCGTGACGACACGCCTTGTTGAGATGATGAAGCACCCTGCTCGAGTGGTTGGCATATAACTCGCAGTTGATTCATGTCGCTGATTAAGCCGTAACGCCGCCCGTTACGCCTAGCCTGAGAGCACTATGCAAGACCGTTGGGACTCACTTTTAAACGAGCATGTGACCCTTGAGTCAATGCTGTCTGATCCCGATGTCTTAAGCGATCAAAACCGTTTGCGCGATATTTCGCGTCGCTATAAAGAACTGACTCCGGTTGTGGAGTGCATCAACACAATTGAATCCCGCAATTCTGACGGTGAAGCTGCTCGCGAACTTTTGGCAATGACCGAGGATGCGTCAGAAAAAGAACAGTTGAAGGCCGAAAAAGATTCGGCCGAAGCTGATGTAGCTCGACTTGAAGAAGAACTGAAGGCCTTGTTGTTGCCGAAAGACCCGAATGATGGCAAGCCCGTCATCATGGAAATCCGTGGAGCCGAGGGTGGCGAAGAAGCCAACTTGTTTGCACGCGATCTGTATGAAATGTATGTGGCCTACGCCAGTCGTCGTGGTTGGAAGACCGAATCAATGTCGGTTGACCCGAGCGAAATGGGCGGACTGAACCAGATCGTCTTCATGATTAAGGGCGACGACGCATGGTCGCGGATGAAGTTTGAAGGTGGACCGCATCGTGTGCAGCGCGTTCCGGTGACTGAAAGTCAAGGACGTATTCATACGTCGTCAGCAACGGTGATGGTTTTGCCCGAGGCCGAAGAAGTTGATATTCATATTGACGAGAAAGATCTGCAGATTGATGTGTATCGCGCGAGTGGCCCTGGTGGTCAGGGTGTGAATACGACCGACTCGGCTGTTCGTATTACTCACAAACCCACGGGTGTTGTGGTGACAATGCAAGACGAACGAAGCCAGTTGCAAAACAAGGCGCGAGCAATGACCGTGTTGCGCTCACGTTTGTTGAAGGCTGCTCAAGACGAACACGAAGCCAAGATGTCGGCCGAACGCCGTTCGCAAGTGGGCGGCGGTGGACGAGGCGAAAAGATTCGTACGTACAACTACAAAGAAAATCGCCTCACTGACCACCGTATTGGTTTCACGATTTACTCACTGAGCGATGTATTGCAAGGCGATCTTGATGGTGTGATTGATGCGTTGGCAACTGATGAACGTTCGCGTCAGTTAGCTGGCGAAGAAGACTGAGTCGAGTAGTCATGGCTCGCGAGACAAGTGGTGCAGTGACTTGGCGAACATTGTTAAATGAGACCATTGAAGTCTTGGGCGAACGACCTCAAGCACGTTGGATCTGTGAAACCGCCTGTGGTTTAGACGGCGATGAGTTTCTTGCCGAACTTGATGAGCCCGCGACCCAACGCATGGTTGCGCAACTTGATGCAATGATTGCTCGCTATCGCGCTGGTGAACCTCTTGCTTATGTGTTGGGTCATTGGTCGTTTCGCACGATTGAGTTGATGGTCGATCGTCGGGTGTTAATTCCGCGACCCGAAACCGAAGTGGTGGCCGGACGAGCACTTGAGTTGGCGCGTGGCGTTGCTGGCCAACGTCGCGTCGTCGACTTGGGAACAGGTTCGGGTGCAATCGGCTTATCGCTGGCGGCTGAATTGCCGATCACGGGAACCGAAGTGTGGCTCACCGACTATTCAACTGATGCTGTCGACGTGGCGCGAGCAAATGCAATCGGTCTTGGTCGTGCTGCGACCAATGTTCGGGTGTGTCACGGTTCGTGGTTTGATGCGCTGCCAGTTGACATTCGCGGTGAGATCGATGTGGTCGTCAGCAATCCTCCGTACATCGCTGACGGTGATCCTGAAGTTGCAGAGTCGGTCCTTGAATATGAACCGCATTCGGCATTATTCGCTGGCGACGACGGGCTTGATGATGTGCGAACTATTGCTCGTGATGCCCGTGATTGGTTGCGCAGTGGCGGATGGTTAGTGATGGAGATTGGTTACCAACAGGGCGATGCAGTGAAAGCACTACTCGAACAATGTGGCTATGCCGATGTAGCGATTGCGAATGATCTCACTGGCCGACCGCGAATCGCTGAAGCCCGCAACCCGTAATTGCTGTTACAGCGTGCGGCGCAAGAAATCGAGTTGATGCAGCAACAAGTTTTCGGCAACAACTGCTTGCGGGGTCATGTGCGTGACGCCACTCAATGGCAACACTTCATGAGGTTTGCCCGCTGCCAACAAAGCCGACGAGAACTGCAATGTGTGGGCCGCAACAACATTGTCATCGGCGAGTCCGTGTACAAGCAACAACGGTCGCGACAATTTGTGGGCTTCATTGATTAACGAAGTTGCATCGTATGGAGCGGGATTAATTGCTGGATTGCCTAAGTAACGCTCGGTGTAGAACGTGTCATATAAGCGCCATTCAGTCACGGGCGCACCAGCGACTGCAGTATGGAAAACATCGGGTCGACGTAATACAGCAAGTGCGGCCAAGTAACCACCAAAGCTCCAGCCACGAATGGCAACACGATCAAGATCTATTTCAGGATGATCGGCAGCCACCGCGCGCAAGGCATCTACTTGATCTTCGAGAACAGTGGTCGCCAAATCAAGATAGACCGCACGTTCCCACTCGGTGCTAAGGCCAGGTGTCCCGCGACCATCAACAACTAACACGGCAAAACCTTGATCGGCAAACCATTGCGATGTGCAATGGGCGGTGTAGGCGTCAACAACTCGTTGCGCGTGCGGGCCGCCATATGGATCCATGAGTACGGGCAACTTGGTGCCGGGCTTAATGTCTCGCGGCAAGATCAGCGCACAGGGAATCTGTTTGGCACCGGCACGAATGAATTGCACATTGGGTCGCACGAGGGCTTCTTCACTGAACGATGCAACGTTGTGTGTAGACGGCGACCCATGAAGAGTTGTCGTGACAGTGATGGTGGCACGCGTGAGGGAAGTACTCGCTCGCCGCACAACACTGGTCGGTCCGCCGAGCGAAATTGAGTGCATGCCATCAAGAGGTGTCAAAGGTGTGAGTGAATCGCTGGTCCACTTCCATGCCGACAATGCTTCGGGATGGGCAATCTCATTAGCCATAAACACAACAGTTTCGTTGGCAACAGAAACAACACTGCGCACATTGAGGGTGAGCGGAGTGAGGGCATTGCCATCAACGATGAGACGTTTGACTCCGTCACGATCATCAACGATCACCAAGTGGCCGTCATGCGTGAGTGCGGGTGTGCCTGGAATTAGGTCAACCCACGAGGTGCTGGTTTGGCGACTGATCTCGGTTGTTGTTCCATCAGTTGCCGAAGCGCGCAAGACAACAATTGTTTGTTGATCACGCGAACACACTGATAACAAGAGCGAATCATCGTTGATCCACTCAACTGTTGTGAGATACGGGAAGGCCTCGGCATCCCACGTGATGGCAACTTGTGCCGAATTGATGACGTGGATGACATGAAGTGACACAAGAGCGTTGTTTGTTCCGGCTGCGGGATAGCGGATAGCAGTGGGTTGGCGTTCTGGGTGTGCGGGGTCGGCGATGAACCATTCGCCAATGGGCGATTCATCAACTCGACATGCCGCAATGTGATGACCAGTTGGCGCCCACCAGAACCCGCGATAACGACTCATTTCTTCAGCGGCAACAAATTCGGCTGATCCCCACGAAACGTGTTCGGGTTCGTTTAATGATGTCGGGCCGACAAGTTCAAAGTCTTGCCCGTCAAGATCGACAACGCGCAGTGACTTGCCACTGACATGAGCAATGCGGTCACCCGTCGGGGCAATACGCGGATCAAAGACTGAACCAGTGGTCGCTACTTCGCGAACTTCACGCGTGCGTAGATCGCCACAAAACAATCTTCCCGACAGCGTGCAGACAAATTGATGCATGTGGCGATCGGTGTTGAACGACGTAATGCCGCCGGCGCCTTCACGTAAACGTTCGCGTCGAGCCTTTTCTTCGGGAGGAAGATCTTCAGCATCGGCGGCACCCAACATAACCATCGGATCAGCAATGAGAGTCTCGTGACTAGATTCAACATCGAGCGACCATAACTTGTTCACCGAATCAGATCCGGAGTCGCTGCGCAAGAACAAAACATGTTTGCCATCGGCCGACACAGCAATGTTGCGTGGTTCGCCTAACGACAGACGTTGAGTGCGCGCGTATTGCTGAGGGAACGAATCAGAAGTCATGTCGATTTGTGAATCATTTCGGCATAACAAGGATTTTGGCGTGCTGTTCAGGGTCGCCAAGATCTTTGAAAGCTTGCGGCACGCCATCAATTCCGACACGACCAGTAATGAGCGGCGACAGATCAACTTTTCCTTCAGCGATTGCCGTGAGTGCGTTACCAAATTCGATGGGCGAGTAGCCAAGAACAAACTGCAACGACAACTCTTTGCCGATACCCAACATGGGATGCATGTGGTCTTCTTGCATACATGCGCCGACAATCAGAATGCGAGCATCCTTAGGTGCCATGCGCATGGCCTGTTGAATCATTCCCGGAACTCCGACGGCTTCAAAGATCACGAGTGGCTTTTTGCCATCAATCTTGCGCCACGCTTCGATGGCCGGAACTTCGCGAGGATCAACTACAACATCGGCGCCAAGCAGTTCGGCAAGGGCACGACGACGGGGTGAAAAGTCGGCACCAATGATTGGGCCGATACCGCGCATCTTGAGTTCGGCGATGCAGGCAAGGCCAACGGGTCCGAGACCAATGATGACGGCAGCGTCGCCTTGCGCGATGCGACTCTTTTCAACGGCGTGTACACCGACTGCCAAGGGTTCGGTCATGGCAGCAAGTTCGGCTGGCAAACCATTGGGCACTTTGATGCTCATCATCTCGTTGATCACGATGCGTTCGCTGTAACCACCGGGGTACTTGTTGCTGAAACCAATTCCGTGAATGCCTTGTTCATCAAAGGTCACCGGAAAGCTGACGACGATGTCGCCTTGCTTCAGATTGTTCACACCGGGGCCGACGTCAAGAACCTCACAGCAAAACTCGTGACCCATCACGGTGTCACGGTGAGGTTCGAACATGATGGGCGAACCAGGGTTGGGTGCTTGACCTTCGGCCATCTCGGCTGATAAGCGTCGACTTTCTTCGCCGTGTACGAGCATGTGCAAGTCGCTTCCGCAAATGCCACACGCCAATACTTTGGCCAGCACTTGTCCGCCGCCCACAACGGGTTCGGGAATGTCGTCAACTCGTAGGGACCAATCTCGCATTACGGCAGCACGCATATTCAAACCCTAACCTTCCCAGCGATCTGGTCGGGAAACGCTGAGGTTTTCTGCAACTCAGGCAGACCAGATTGGTAATCAGCGGCCGCCGGTGAGCCACCAGGGGCTGAACACTTTGAGATCTTGGTTTGTGGCGTCGTAGTAGCTGATGACGGGGTGGCCGTTGGCGCCGATTGTCATTGAGGTGTAGAGGCCAACATTGCCGTTGCTGTCGATGGTGCTGTTGGTTGATGTGGTGCAGGTGGGGTTGTTACAAGCGGCGACTTTGAGGTCATCGCTTGTGGCGTCGGTGTAGCTGATGATGGGGTTGCCGTTGGTGCCGATGGTGATTGATGTGTAGGCGCCGACGTCGCCGGCGTTGTCGAGGGTGTAGTTGTCTGATTCGGTGCAGGTGGGGTTCTTGCAGGCGGCGACTTTGAGGTCGTTGTGTGATAGGTCCCAGTAGCTAATGATGGGGTTGCCGTTGGTACCGATGGTGATTGATGTGTAGGCGCCGACGTCGCCGGCGTTGTCGAGGGTGTAGTTGTCTGAATCGGTGCAGGTGGGGTTGTTGCAGGCGGCGACTTTAAGGTCACTGTTCGTTAAGTCGTAGTAGCTGATGATGGGGTTGCCGTTGGTGCCGATGGCGATTGATGTGAATTGGCCGAAACCGGTGCTGTTGCTGTCGATGGTGGTGTTGGTTGATGTGGTGCAGATGGGGTTGTCGCAGACGGCGACTTTAAGATCAAAGTTGGTGGCGTCGAGGTAGCTGATGATGGGGTTGCCGTTGGTACCGATGGTGATTGATGTGAAATACCCGACGTCGCCGTTGCTATCGATGATGGTGTTGGTTGATGTGGTGCAGGTGGGGTTGTTGCAGGCGGCGACTTTGAGATCACCGTTTGTGGCGTCGGCGTAGCTGATGATGGGGTTGCCGTTGGTGCCGATAGCGATTGATGTGAATTGGCCGAAACCGGTGCTGTTGCTGTCGATGGTGGAGTTGGTTGATGTGGTGCAGGTGGGGTTGTTACAAGCGGCGACTTTGAGGTCACCGTTTGTGTCGTCGTAGTAGCTGATGACGGGATTGCCGTCGATACCAATGGTGATCGCTGAGTAAAAGCCGACAGAACCGGTACTGTCGATTGTGGCCGGCAGCGAAGGCACTATTGGAGATAACAGGGAAGTGAAATCAGGTTTATTTGTGAGGGCGGTGTCAATTTCGGTTTCGGTGTAGTAGCGGTCGTCATGGTTGTGGTTGGTGTAATAACCGACAACGTCGATGAGAAGATCGGTTGTTCCACCTGTTGCTGCGTAGGCCTCGTACCAGATTTGTATTTGTCCGGCTGATCCGCCACTTGTTGGCAGGGTGATGGTTGCGCCGTTCGGGAATGTTCCACCAACGGTGACGTTAAGTGTTGACACTGCTGGTGCACCGGTTGCGTCGCCTGGTCGCAGTGATACGAAGCCGTCACTGGTTGGGTTGATGGCGGTCACGTTGATCACAACACTTGATGCGCCGACAGGTACGACGTTTTGTTGACCAGTAGTTGTGGCTATTGAACCAGTAACCGTTAATAGCGCGGGAGTCGCGTCTTGGACTGTTGCGACACCAACATCAGATCGAGTATCAAGTACGCGCATCGGTGTGATGGGCACATAGACCGCGCGGTCACCAGACGAAACTGATGCTTGCACGATGCCAAGAGTGCTGCCGCCAAGTGTGACGGCACAGGCCGCCCCGATTGCTGCCCAACGTGTACGCAACTTCGCCAATGATGCCATGATCCCGCCTTTGTTCGCAGAAGACAATAACAAGATTCAGAAGTTGGTGCAGGTTCTACCGTCAGTGACTGAAATGGGCAATTGCCTCGGTCATCACATCGAACGCTTCTTGGGCATTGACCGTCATCAACACGTCGCAGTTACCGTCCTTGACCTCGCGCAGGTCGCGCTCGTCAATCACAGTCATGCCACGAGTGTGCGTGCCGGTCAACTCAATGACGACATGAGCATTTTTCTGTGTGAACAAATGAGGATGCGTTAACACCATGATCGCCAAGGGGTCGTGTACGGCTCCGCCATCCATTCCGTAGTGACGAGTCATATACATATTGGTGAAGAACTGCATGAGGTCACCGAGCACGTTGGCCAACTGCCCAGGCATGGCTTTTACTTTGTCAATACGTTCTTGGGTTGCACGGAACTGATGAGTCACATGCAAGCCAGCCATAATCAACGGTCCGCCATATTTGTAGACAATGTCAGCAGCTTCGGGGTCAACCCAAATATTGAACTCGGCCGATGTGGTGCGATTACCAAATGTGCCGCCACCCATTAACGAAATACCGGCAATGCGCTGACTCAAATCGGGAGCAAGGCGTAATGCCATGGCGATATTGGTCAATGGCCCAGTCGGAACAAGCCAAACACCTTCAGTCGCACGACACGTGTCGATGATGTACTCAACGGCGTTCTCACTATCGATCGTGCTGGTTGGTGCGGGAAGATCGGCGCCATCAAGTCCGCTTTCGCCATGCACGTACGTCGCATATTGCGGCGGCGCGACAAGCGGACAAATTGCGCCCTTGTGCACGGGCACATCAAGACCTAACAGATCTTTCATGACTAACGCGTTGTATGTTGTCGACTCGATAGGTGCGTTACCTGAAACTGTTGTAATTCCAAGTAAGTCGGTGTGTCGCGCCGCAACAACAATCGCTAACGCGTCATCGTGACCCGGATCGCAATCGAGAATGATTTTGGGCTTGTCCATGATGTCCGCCTTAACGAAATAGTCGTTGATTACTTAATGAGCAGTGTGCCAGTGGCGTCAAGTCGAACTGCACGACCAACCCATTCACCTTCACACATTGCATTCACAGTGTCGGCGTCATCGCTGATACCCCACGCACGATTGCCATTGGGCAATAAGCACGGAGCAATGGCGCGTTCGGGATTACCGTCGCGGTCGTGCATGACGGTGTAGCCCTCGATGGTTGCGGGGCCTTCTGATGTTCCAATGTCAACCACGGTGCGTCGCGGCAGTGCATCAATTTGATCTTGTGGATACGCATGCTTGAAACCGTTCGTTGGCGGCGTCGTTGAGTACACACCGAACGCATGCTTGGTTGCGTAACCACCGTTACCCCACACCAAACCTTTTTCGCCGGGACGAGCGCGCAGTTCACCAACAACAGTTGCCACTGCGTGCATCACATAGTTGTTCCATGGTCCACCAGCAAAAGACAATCCACCAGTTCGTGTGAGTTGTCGATCGGTCGACAAACCAAGTGATGCTGCACCTAATTGCACAGCTGATGGGAAGCACGAATACAAATCAACAATGTCGATGTCGTTGATTGAAGTCTCGGCCAAATCGAGTGCCATCTTGCCGCCCAACTTGACGGCGGGTGTATCGGCGAAAGTGTCGCGTTCAGAAACATACTTATGTTCGTGACAATCGGTGCCGGCAATCGGGAATACCCACTTGTCTTTCGCAATACCCATGCGTTCGGCTGCAGCAACCGAACACATAATGATTGCGGCCGATTGATCGACGTCATTGTTTGAGTTCATCACCTTGGTGTACGGCAACCCGATCATGCGGTTGCGCGGACCAGTCGTGATGATTTCTTCGGGAGTCATTGACTTGCGAATCCAGGCATACGGATTTGCTTCGGCAACCTTGCTGAAGTTTGACCACAACTTGCCAAGGTGCTGATTGTGTTCAGCGACCGAGCGACCAGACGCAGCACGAATTGCTGTTTCAAAGATTGGGTAGATCTGAATCGGTGCAACGATGCGACGTGACAATTCGTATTCGTGATTCATCACGAGCTCTTCACCCATGATGCGTGAGGGCTTGACGTCTTCGGGCACAACTGGCCACGGCAATTCAATCTCGGCAGCGCGAGCGCGCTTGCGAGTACGTGATGTTTCGCCACCACACAAAATCACCACATCAAAATCGCCTGACTGAATTTCGAGTGCGGTTGCATTGATGAGCGACTGAGTGCTGTTGCCACCCATTGATGACGCAACGGTTTCGCGAGTCGTGATGCCAAGTTCTTCGGCGATGTAACGTGCGGGGTCGCGATAACGCCACGACAAGAAACTGACGACGCGAATTGAATCGGCATTCGGAACTGACGACAAGCCGGCATCTTTGGTGGCCTCGCGAATTGCGTTGGCAATGAAGGGGACAGGGGCCAAGGCTTCAAGCGGGTTGTCGATGCGCTGCAACTGTTGGCCGACGCCAACAATCACCGGTGTGCGGGGGTCCAAACTCATCGTTTCAACCTATCTAATGGGCTGTGTCATACCTAAGATGAAAGCCATGTCTGCCGTGACGTCCTCTGGACCACTTCGTATCGCTATCGGATCAGATCACGCTGGGTTTGATCTCAAAGAACATCTCGTGGCGTTTTTGACCGCGGCCGGACATACCGTCGACGATCAGGGCACTCACTCAACTGAAAGTTGTGATTACCCACCGATCTGCGCAGGCGTAGGTCGCACAGTGCGCGACGGCAAAGCCGACTTCGGCATTGTGATGGGTGGCAGTGGCCAAGGCGAACAGCTTGCCGCCAACAAAGTCCGCGGAGTCCGCGCCGCATTGTGCAACGACTTGTACACCGCGCGCATGGCCCGTCAACACAACGATGCCAATGTTTTGTCAATTGGCGCCCGCGTTGTGGGCATCGGGTTGGCTGAGGAAATTGTCACAACGTTCATATCAACTGCCTTTGAAGGCGGTCGTCACGCTCGCCGAGTGGCAATGTTGTCTGAACTCGAAAACGAATTCTGACCCCGAGCGAGACCACCATGCCTTTTCCTTCTGATTCTGATCCCGATCTAGTTGTCGAAAACCTCATCAATGATGAGTTCGATCGTCAGATCAGTGGCCTGCAATTGATCGCCAGCGAAAACTTCACATCGCCCGCAGTCATGCGTGCGGTGGGCAGTGTGCTCACCAATAAGTACAGCGAGGGTTACCCCGGCAAGCGTTATTACGGCGGCAATCAAGTCGTTGACTCGATTGAAGCATTAGCAATTGAACGCGTGAAAGCGTTGTTCGGCGCCGATCACGCAAACGTGCAACCGCACTCGGGTGCGAACGCAAATATGTGCGTATATCAAGCTCTTTTGAACCAAGGCGACACTGTTCTTGGTCTCAGCCTCGATCATGGTGGTCACCTCACGCACGGTTCGCCAGTGAACGCGAGTGGCAAGTTGTACAACTTCAAGTCCTACCAAACGACGCCCGGTGATGAGCGCATCGACATGGATCAAGTGCGCGATCTTGCACTCGAACATCGTCCGCGCATGATCGTCGCTGGCACCACTAGTTACCCGCGTCGAATTGATCCGGCACCGTTCAAAGAAATCGCCGACGAAGTTGGCGCCTACTTCTTGTACGACGCCGCGCACTTGGCGGGCCTCATTGCTGGTGGCGCGTATCCCAACCCCGTTCCTTATGCCGATGTTGTTACTTTCACGACGCACAAAACGTTGCGTGGTCCGCGCGGTGGTTGCATCTTGGCCAAGGCCGAGCACGCTGCTGCCATTGATAAGGCCGTGTTCCCGGGTTGGCAAGGCGGACCGCTCGAACACGTGATTGCTGGTAAGGCCATTGCTTTCCGTGAAGCCGCCAGCCCTGCCTTCAAGCAGTACGCCGCGCAAGTGGTTGCTAATGCTTCAGCCCTCGCCGAAGCTCTCGCTCAGAACGGTTTCCGTTTGGTCTCGGGCGGAACCGACTGCCACCTCATGGTCGTTGACTTGCGTCCTTTTGACGCAGAAGTCACTGGCAAAGAGGCTCAGGCCGTACTCGACCTCGCGGGTATCACTCTCAACAAGAACACCGTCCCCGACGACCCGCGCAGTCCGTTCGTGACGTCGGGTGTGCGTATCGGAACCCCATCGGTGACCACTCAAGGTATGAAAGAGCCCGAAATGGCTCAGATCGCCACTTTCATCGCTCGGGCCTTGCGCGGTCGCAACAATGCCGACGAAGTCGCAGCGGTCAAGGCCGATGTAGCCGCCTTGTGTGCTGCGTTCCCGGCTTATCCAGCCCGCTGAAATACCCAACTGATCACTCAGTTGTCTGTTCCTGAACTCAATCGGGAATAGTCTCAATCCGTGCCCGATACCGCTGGCTATCTCTTCATAGGTGTGATCGCCGCACTCGTGACGTTTGTTTCGACACCTTTTGTGGTGCGATTGGCGACGCGTATGAATTGGGTGGTCGAACCCGATGAACGTCGTGTGCACAAAGTGCCAACCCCTGATGTGGGTGGCATTGCAATGTTCTTGGGTTTCATCGTTGCTCTTGCAATCGCCTGGAAAATGGGGCGTTTTTCACCAGTTTTCGATAACAACTCCGAACCGCTCGGCGTTCTGCTCGCAGCAATTTTGATCTTTGCAACTGGCCTTGTTGATGACATCCGTGAGATCTCAAGCCCAGCCAAAGTGACCGGCACTGTGATTGCCGGACTCGTGCTCGTGTACTTCGGCGCCACGATGTTTTACTTCCGAGTCCCGTTCTTGGACGTCTTTGTTTTGAGCAACGACTGGATTCCGCTCATCACCATCTTGTGGCTCATGGGGATGAGCCAGGCCATCAACTTGATTGATGGCCTTGATGGACTCGCTGCTGGCATCGTGGCCATCGCCGCGGCTTCGTTCTTTTTATACAGTCGCCGACTCGACGACCTGGGTGCTCTGGCCCAACCCAATATGGGACCACTGATTGCGATCATCGCTTTGGGTGTGTGCTTGGGCTTCTTGCCACACAACTTCAATCCCGCCAAGATCTTCATGGGCGACAGTGGAGCCTTGTTCTTGGGTCTGTTAATGGCGGTGTCGACGAGTGTGGTCGGGGGTCGTGCCGACCCCAACAGTCAGACTTACACCCCTGGTCAGACCTACTTTTTCTTGGCGCCACTCTTCATTCCGCTGTTCATTTTGGGTGTGCCCATCTTGGACACGTTGTTCGCCATCGTTCGCCGGGCGGTCAATCGCCAAGGTGTGGCGACCGCCGACAAAGGCCATTTGCATCACCGCCTCATGAACCTCGGGCATGGGCAACGCCGCAGCGTGTTGATCTTGTGGCTCTGGACCACGATTCTGAGTGGATTTGTGTTGTATCCCATTTTCACAAAGGCACAAACGGCGCTGATTCCGATTGGCACAGCGGCGATTGCGCTCAGTTTGTACACGGTGTTGCACCCCGAAGTTCGACGGGTTCGACGCCAATCGCGTCACGAAGTTGAAACGACCACTGAATTGCCTCGGCCGCCGCAATCACAGTAGATTGTTTACGGTTTGTGCTTCTTTTCACGAGCTTTTTGCTCTGAAAACACGCTGAATTCCTCTTCTCATGTCTGACACCACTCCCTCCACAGCATCTGCCGCCAAGGCCAGTCCGACGGCGATCACGCGCCGCCT
>JBIIMF010000025.1:0-15665 GCA_044338135.1 Ilumatobacteraceae bacterium
ACCGCCAACGCCAAGTTTGAAGGCAATGTCCATGGCGTTGTCGTCCAAGCCAAAATCTTTTCACCCGTCGCCAACGAGAACTTCACGGTTAATGCTGGATCTTGACGATCGCGATAAACATCATCCATTCGGGTTTCGGTATTGCTCAACGGAGTTTCACAACGCCAGCAATACGCCAAGACTCGGAAGCCTTCGTAGATCAAACCCTTGTCATGCAAAGTCTTGAAAGCCCACATGACACTTTCCATATAGGGAAGATCAAGTGTCTTGTAATCATTTTCAAAGTCAACCCAACGCGCTTGTCGGTTGACATAGCGTTCCCATTCGTTGGTGTAACGCAACACACTCGTGCGGCAATAGTCGTTGAACTTTTCAATACCGAATTCAGTGACTTCAGGGTGACCAGAGATGCCTAATTGTTTTTCGGCTTCAACTTCAGCGGGCAATCCGTGACAGTCCCAACCAAAACGACGATCGACGCGTTGGCCCTTCATTGTGCGGTAACGCGGAATCGCATCTTTCACGAAACCGGTCAACAAGTGTCCGTAATGCGGCAGACCGTTGGCAAATGGTGGACCGTCATAGAAAACGAATTCATTTGAACCATCTGAACCAGCAGAGCGTTGATTCACCGATTCTTCAAAAGTCTGGTCGGTCTTCCAACGTTCAAGGACCACTGCTTCAATCGCCGGAAATGACGGCTGAGATTCAACGGGTGGGTAGCGGCGCTCGGTCATGTTCGGTCAGTCTCAATCAGCAAATCAACGATTGAGCAAGGATATCGGCACTACCCCAGTGCTCGACCAAGTATCTGCAACGCGATCAGCAACAGCATCGGCGACAAATCAAGGCCACCCATTGGGGGCAATGTGCGACGAATAGGCGCCAGGACTGGTTCGGTCACCTTGTACAACCACATTTGTACTGAGGCCATCGGACTCCGTGACGAGGACGGTGGAAACCAAGACATGACGACGCGCAACAAAAGCACGACGGTATACAGGTCAATCAAAGCCCCGAGAATATTCATACTCAGTATTCAGGATTCGCAGGACGTGTATCAGGCTTGAGCAGATACACCCCACGCGCAACTTTTTCAATCTTGCCGTGCAAGGCGTAACACAAGCCGCTCGAGAAGTCGATCATGCGACGAGCAACTTCGTCATCGCAACCTTCGGTGTTCAAAATGACGGCATGACCATCGCGAAAACGATTAGCGACTTCTTGAATGTCATTAAATCGAATGGCCTTGACGGTGTGAGTTTCACCCTGGGATGTTCCGCCCAATGTGCGAACTGACGAACCTTGCCGAGCCGAAATAGGTCGTGGTTGAATCGACGAGTCATCAAACTGTGGTCGACGTGGAGTAGGTACCGGATCGGTATCGCGCGGCGAGACCTGACGAGCAACGGGACGTGAATCATCAAAGCCGCCGCGAGGGTCGGCCGTCCGCGAAACGCCGCCCGAACGATCGACCGCATCATGGTCGTCGTAATCGTCGTACGCATCGTCCTCGCCCAGGCCGAGATAGTCCATCGCTCGTCTAAAAATTGACATCGCCCAAAGAATAGTCGCTATTTATCGGTCATGGGTGGACGGTCTCCGAAGATTGCCGAACCCACTCGAACCATGGTTGACCCACACTCAATCGCCAGTTCAAGATCGGCAGTCATTCCCATTGAAACCTCAGGCAACCCCAACTCACGAGCTTGTTGAGCCGTTGCCTCAAAAGCCCGACGAGCGACCACAATGTCGCCGTCAGTCGGGCCGACTGTCATCAACCCAACAACTGTCAAACCTTGAAGTTCACTGTGCTTAAGAAGTCCTGCCAAGGCGTTGATGTCGCAGCCACCTTTGTCAGCCTCGCCGGTGGAGTTGACTTGCAGCATGATTCGGGCATTGGGCGATCTCCGAGCAATTTCATCGATAATCGAGACACGATCGACCGATTGCCACACATCAACGATGCCAGCGAGAGAACGAACCTTGTTGGATTGCAATCGACCGATGAAGTGCACCTCTGGGCGGCGACCGTGATCAACTCCTGGCCACTTTCCGAGCAAATCTTGGGCGTAGTTCTCTCCGATTAGTGAACACCCAGCAGCAACGATGGCATTCACAGCGTGAGCCGAAAAGGTTTTAGTCACAGCTACGACGCGAACATCTACACCTCCACATTCGCGAACTTGCCGCACAATCGACTCATAGTTCTCGCGAATTCGTTGCGCCTCGCTTGAAAACTCGTCAGATGTCGTCATGAAGTTCTCCAGACACCAACGATGTGTCGTTCACGTTCTCCCCGTACCCGATGAGAAAAGTACTTGTCCGATGCACAACCCGTACATTCGCCAGATTCAAGAAGTGGAACCTCCTTTGCATTGAAAAACTGTCGTATGCACGCGGCGACATCGAGCGCCGGTCTCCCCTGGTGATCACAGCCACTTGCTGTTTCTCCGAATTGGTTGACCATAGTTTCTAAGTCTTGCTCACCAAATTCATAACAGCATTGCTGGATATGCGGACCGACAAAACCTTCGATCAACTGGTCACCGTGCTCAAGCATCAGAGCCACTGCCGAATCCAATACCCCGTCCCGTAAACCCTTCCATCCCGCATGCGCGGCAACAATTGAATGATTCCCAATCAGAAACACGGCCGCACAGTCACCAACCCAAACTCCAAGCACGACTCCCTTTCGGTCGGTACCAAGAACATCTCCAGTTTCGCCGTCAAACTCACCGGGTTGACTCACCCACACCGACGTCAACCCGTGGACTTCACTGAGCTGTGTCCACGGCAAGTTAACCAATTTTTGGCGACGCAATTTCAACAAGTCTGCGACAACAACGTCGCTATTGAAATCACCATCAGAACGATGTGACACCACAAAGTTGACCGTCGGATTCTGGGGAAGTTGAAAAGTGGCGGGCATCAGGCCCGCAATCTCACTTCAGGAACGACGGGACATCGAAATCGTCATCGCCGTCGTCACTTGACACGGGGTCTGACGCGAAGAAGTCCTTCGCTGGGGCTGGACGAGCAGTTCCACCTGTTTGGCTTGAGCGAGCTGCCGGACGTCCCGTTGGACGAACTTGCGGAGCCCCTTCCCAACGATCAAAACCTGCAGCAATGACAGTGACGCGAACTTCGTCGCCCATGTCGTCGTTGATGACCGTACCGAAAATGATGTTGGCATCTTGGTGAGCAATGCCATGAATAATTTCGGCAGCTTCGTTCATTTCCATCAAAGTCATCGACGACGGTCCGGTGACATTGAGCAATACGCCACGAGCACCTTCGATTGATGCTTCAAGCAAGTTGCTGGAGAGCGCCTTCAGAGCTGCATCGCGAGCACGGCTGTCGCCACTTGCTGAACCGATGCCCATCAATGCCGAACCAGCGTTCTGCAATGTCATCTTGACGTCAGCAAAGTCGGTGTTGATCAAACCGGGATTCGTAATCAATTCAGAAATACCAGAGACACCGCTGTATAGAACCTCATCTGCACGAGCAAATGCTTCCATCACCGTGTCACGAGCGTCGACAACTGACAACAAGCGATCGTTCGGAACGACAATCAAGGTGTCCACTTTTTCTTTGAGCTTGGCGATACCCGCATCAGCCTGCACCGCACGACGACGACCTTCAAATGAGAACGGACGAGTCACGATGCCGATAGTGAGCGCACCGGCAGCTTTGGCGATTTCAGCGACAACAGGAGCCGCACCAGTGCCGGTTCCTCCGCCTTCGCCTGCAGCGATGAAAACCATGTCCGCACCTTTGAGCGCATCTTCGATTTCATCGCGATGCGCTTCAGCAGCTTGACGACCTACTTCGGGATCGCTACCTGCACCAAGGCCCCGCGTTAACTCGCGACCGACATCGAGCTTTAGCTCGGCGTCGCTCGTCATTAAAGCTTGGATATCGGTGTTGATCGCGATGAATTCGACCCCACGCAGATTTCGCTCGATCATTCGGTTAATTGCGTTGACGCCACCGCCACCGACGCCAACAACCTTGATCTGGCAGATGTAATTGTTTTGTCCACCAACCATGTCGGGAGACTCCTCCACTTTCGGGTGTCGGCAAGCCGACGTTGAGTTGAAAATTACTAGTAATTCGTGGTTAAGTCTCGCACTTCCGAATCTCTAATGGGGGGATACCCCACCCACAGGCTCATCAGAAGACCTGCTTACAGTAGCAATCAGGTCGAAGCGAGACGTTTCAATCAGCAAATCATTCAGGAAAACGACCGCAAATGTGAATCACAACCACTTGAGCGTCATCACCGGACGCTCGGTTGGCCACTTGATACATCGATGATGGCGTACCGACGAGCACCCTGCCGTTTGATCTCGTTCACAACCCCAACCAATTTGGCCTGAAAATCATCGGGTCGGCCAAAGAGAACTTCAACGTCATTAGTCAGGGCCAACGAAACCTCACCTTCGGGGCTGACTGTCACTGTCAGTAACCGAGCCCGAAGTTCAGCGGGTAAGGCGTTAATCAACTCAGCGGCGCCCAAAAATGGCTGTTCAGTGTTTTGGCCTGCCGACAGGTTCGGCCCAGTTCCGATGATCCGCGTGAAATCAATGGGGTCCCCCTCAATCACATCAAGTACTCGTCCGTCTCGATCAATCACTCGATTGAAACCATCGACCGAACGGAAAAATGCAATCGGGCTGCGCTCAACAACTTCAATTGTCACGCGACTTGGCAAATGCATTGACACGCGCACTTGACGCACCCACGGAATCAGCAGGAGTTTGTCTTCGGCAGCATCGAGGTCAACAGTCAGAATCGGCTCGCCGTCAATGCTGTCCACAATTGAGGCAACGAGTTCAGGATTCGCATACACGACACCTTCAACCTCGACTGTTCGCACCGACAAGAGCGGACTCGTCAACAACAGCAGAACGATGATGACTGCAGCGACGACCAACCCAAGAACGGTAAACCAACGAAGTCGGCGTCGACCTTCCTCGCGTCGAACGGCAATACGCCGTAATCGGAAACGAGAAGCACCATTGTCTGATTGCGGGCGGGATGATTTTTTATCAATAACTTCAGAATCGTCAGAAATCACTACTCTTTTTTTGCCCGAGCTATCAATTTTTGTGAGTGGCGTCTTTTTAACACTCACCAGTTCTTCTGAATTATCAAAATTGTTTGGTCGGAACTTCTCGAGGACGTTTTTGAAAAATGAAAATCTGTCGCTCATGCCGTCTCCTGCTTAGACCCGATTACACGTACTTCTGAACGAAGGTCGTACCCGCACTTCTGCTGCACAACTTTCTTGACATGATCCATTACCGCGATGACGTCACCCGCACGACCACCTGGGTCGGCTTGAATAAAATTGGCGTGCTTAGTTGAGACCTCAGCAGTTCCAATGCGGAATCCTCTGAGCCCACATCGATCAATGAGTTCTCCAGCCGCAACCTCGCCAGGCACTGGATTCACGAAAACTGATCCGGCATTTTGACCGCCAGGCTGATGATCACGTCGCCATTTGACGATTTCATCAATGACTTCTAAGGCCTGACCGCTATCGCCCCACGTCAATTCAAAAACGGCGTCAATCACAACGTGGTCATCGGGCATTGACGAACCTCGAAAACGTAAGCCAAGTTCAGACTTCTCAATTTGATGCAGCTCTCCAGATTCACATGAGAAAATACACGCGCTCACTAGAGAACTAGCGATGTCAGAGCCGTGCCCGCCGGCATTCATTTTGATTGCTCCGCCAATTGTTCCAGGGACCCCAACCGCCCATTCAAAACCGCGCAAGCCAACTGCGGCAGTTCGTCGTGCCAAGACAGGCAAAGTTACCCCGGAACCGGCAACTACTTTGTTCTGTCCCGATGAAATCGGAAGATCAACATCTTGTACGAATTCACCCAATTGGACGACAACACCTTCAAACTCGGCATCACAAAACAGACTGTTGCTACCTCGGCCAATCACGACCATTTCGAGGGACAACTCTTGAGATACGGCAGCAACTTTTTGCAATGTCAACATTTCATCGGCCCGACAAAATAACGCTGCCGAGCCTCCGACTTTGTACGTCGTGAGCGATGCAACCGGGAAGTTCCGTTGCACGAGATCACCAAGCGCCTCTGCTGCTATCTCTATCTTCGTCTTCATGAGGGCATTGCACCAGAGCGAATACTGAGCAACTCTTGCGGCAACGATTCAATATCGCCACAACCCATAGAAATACACACATCTCCTGGTCGAAGTATGTCATGAACAAACCGGGCCAAAGATGAGCGCTCTGCGTGCCAAAGAACTTGGTCATTTACTTGAGCGCGTTTGACCGCGTCGACGACAAGTTGACCGGTAACGCCTTCAATCTTTTGCGTGCCAGATGCATAAATATCTGTAATCACTACGACATCAGCATCAACGAACGCCATCGCGTACTCATCCGACATGACCGCCATTCGGTTGTATCGGTTGGGTTGAAATACTGCAACGACCCGACCCCAACTGTCATCGCTAGTTTTTGCAGCTGACATCACAGCCGATATTTCCCGTGGCAGGTGTGCATAATCGTCCACGAAGGTGACGCCATCCTCCGATCCAATGAATTCAAATCGACGCCCGACACCACCGAATTTGGCAACTGCATCAATCGCTATCTGAGCTTCAATACCGCATCTCATGGCCATTGCAATTGCTGCCGTGACGTTCAAGACATTGTGGTGACCTCGTAACGACATACGAACGCTGAGGTCTGCACTCTTTGAACTCGCCTTGTTGATCGCAATGGAAAACGTAGTTTCACCATTTCTTGCTTCAACTGAATGACACCGACAATCGGCATGACTTGCGAATCCGTACGTAACGGTCTCGCTAGTTTTCTCAAAGCCAGCGATAATTGGATCATCAATACAAGTAACTATTGGACCTTTGATCCCTTGTAAATATTGCTGAAATCCATCAGCAATCCCCTGAAGGTCTCCGTACTGATCAAGATGGTCTGAGTCAACATTTGTGAGGATTGAACCAGCCAAAGGCAGTTCTAAATGCGTTCCATCGCTCTCGTCGGCTTCGACGATCGTCCATGGAGAGCCGGTCCAGCGAGCTCCCACTCCCTCATCGAGAACATCGCCGCCAACAATAAAGTTGGGGTCGAGACCAGCTTCAGCAAAGATCCGCACGAGCAAAGAAGTCGTTGTGGTTTTCCCATGTGTGCCCGCGACGGCAATCGCTGGACGCATCGCACAAATTGAAGCGAGCATCCCTGCTCGATTGAGAACGACCAGTCCGGACTTTTCTGCTTCAACAAGTTCAATATTGGATCGTGGAATTGCCGTTGATGATGTCACCGCGTCGCATCCATGCACAACCAAGCGATCATGACCAATATTGATACGAACGCCCAACTCAATTAATCGTTCGATCACCGGCGAATGCTTAATGTCACTTCCAGATACGTCGTGACCCATTTGAGCCAAACATGTCGCTATAGCGCTCATACCTGGCCCGCCAACTCCGACAACATGGAGACGCATTCGGGCCGTCAAGTCGATGACCTCACTCATCGTTGTCGTCCTAATGCAACATCTTGGATGACTTCGGCAATTCTTCCTTGACGGTTCATCACTCCCATTTCGAAGGCCCGAATCGAAATCTCATGCAAAAGAGCTGGGTTAGCTCGAAGTTGAGTGACGGTATCTATCAATTTTTCAGCGACCTGATCCTCTGCGATCAAAACAGCCGCTCCACTCTCCGACAGATATTTCACATTCGATGTCTGATGGTCGTCAGATGCATCTTTCCAGGGAATAAGGATCGCAGGAACACCGGTTGCAGCAATATCGGCAATTGTGCCGGCCCCTCCCCGACCAATGAGAAGATCAACACTGGCATAAACATCCGACATGTTTTCTTCGTATGCAACAACCTGATAGTTCATTGCGGCATTGACATTGGCGATCGGATTGGCATACGTCTTCATAAATCGCGGTCCCACCACATGACGAAGTGCCAATTGTGCATCATCTCTAGATTCTTCCACGAACTGACTAATTGCATTATTCAGCACCAGAGAGCCCAATGATCCGCCAATCACTCCAATAAAGAAACTGTCGTCCCGGACCCCAAGACGTTGACGCGCAGCTGCACGATCAGTTTCGCGATTCACTTTTCGAATGACTCGCCGTACAGGAGCTCCGGTCATGACAGCCCGAGGTAGCTCGCTTGTCGGAAAAGCAACAGCTGTAACTTGCGCAAACCGCGACGTCAACTTGCTTGAACGCCCCGGGATCCGGTCGTAGCTGACGACAACGATGGGTATGTGTAATTTCCGCGCAGCCAACACCGCTGGCAAACTCGCATAGCCGCCAACACTGACGACTACTTGTGGAACTTCCTGCTTAAACAATGCGATTGCACTACGTCGTGCACGTAGCAGTTTCGGGACGAACCCGAAGTTCGCTCGCAGCGACTTCAGTGAGATACTGCGCTGTAAACCAATAACGTCAAAAAAAGTATGGCGAATGCCCGTCGGAGGAATGAGCTCTGTCTCGATGCCGCGCTTGGCACCGGTGTAGTAGATCTCCGACAGATTGACACCCGAGTCAGCCAGAGATTCGGCAATCGCAATTGCTGGAAGAACGTGTCCAGAGGTTCCACCGCCAGCGATGACCGCACAAGTCTTCATCGCGGGCGGCGGGCTACGTTCATCAATAATCCGCACGACACCATTGAGATAATAAGTGATGATCCACCATAAGAAATGAATGGCAAGGTCAAACCAGTCACGGGGATCAGTCCGATGACCCCTCCGATGTTGATCACGATTTGAATGAGGAACCAGGCCGAGATTCCCCCGGCCAACAGCATCCCGAATCGATGACGACAAGACAACGCCACTTGTAACCCGAAGTAGATCAAGAATGCGAACAAGGTCAGGAGGCCGAACACGCCGAGAAGACCCATCTCCTCAGCCAAAATTGAGAAAATGAAGTCGCTGTGGGCCAACGGTACATAGCCCCACTTGCCACTACCTGCGCCAATACCAGTTCCAGTAACTCCACCGTTCGACAAACTAATCATCGCTTGATACACCTGATAACTATCACTCTCACGCAATTCTTCGAGGTGCAAAAACGAGGTGAAGCGCACCATTTTCTCGGGACTTGAACGAATAAAGAGAAAACCGACTACACCTGCAAGGAGTCCGAGCCCCGCCATGGGACGCAATGGGGCTCCAGCAATGAAAAGTACTGCAGCAGCGATTCCCATCATGACGATGCATGAACCGATATCGCTTTGCGCAGCAGATACGGCTACCGCGATACCGACGACAATCAGGAAAGGTTTCATTGTTTTTTTCAACGATCCCATTTCTTTCTCGCGATTTGCTAGCAAATCAGCGCCAAAGATAATGAGGAAAAGTTTGGTGAACTCAGACGGCTGAAACCTTTGACCAAAGATTTCAATCCACGCCCGTGCTCCGTTGACACTGACACCGAACTTCGGAATGAAAGCCATCAACATCAAACCAATCCCGAACCATGGAAGGACTTTGGCTAGATGGCGCAAGTAATCCAAACGGAAAACATAAGCCAAAAACATTCCTATGCCACCGATGCCCGCCATCATCGATTGCTCAATGAACAATTTCCAAGGCGAGCCACCTTTATGAAATGAAGTGATTGACGAAGCCGACAGGACCATCACTAAACCAAAAAGAACTAAAGTCAATGAAACCGCAACGATCATGTAAAAGCCAAGAGGCTTTGGATCTCGACTGACGTCTTCGCGAAAGCGTGAACGAATTTTCCCTTGCCCTGCTCGAGCCAATTGAGCACGTTCGTACGCAACACGACGACGATCTGAAATTTCTTTGGGTTGACGAGTTCGCCGTTGAATAGTTGCGGTCATGAAATGACTCCTGGTGATCGATCTGACGAAATGTATTGACGAACTAAACCTGCAAAGTGATCCCCGCGCTCGGCATATCCCCCGTACCAATCAAAACTGGTGCAGCCAGGCGAAAGTAGAACTACATCATCGGCCGACGCTAGGAGTGCAGCTTGTTCTACCGCAACGAGCATTGAATCAGCGAGCACAACAGGCTTGATACCGTAGAAAATCTTGGCAATCAACTCAGCGGACTCACCAATTGCAACAACGGATTTAATGCGCGCGGATTCTTCGGTGATCTGTGCAAGATCTAATCCCTTGTTGCGTCCACCGGCAATCAGAACAACCGACTCAAACCCACGAAGCGCTGTCACCACCGCGTGAGGACTCGTGGCTTTTGAATCGTCAAACCAACGAACACCCTGATTCTCAGCGATGAATTCGATTCGATGGTGGGGCGCCGTGAAGCCGCTCAATGCAGCAGCCGAGTCACTCGCTGTCGCTAAACCAGACTCGATACAAAGAGCACTAGCAACCAGAGCATTCAAAACATCATGAGGCAACGAACGGCTTAATTCTGATTCGGCGATGATGACACCTTGAGGTCCGGACAACATGCCTTCGATAGTGCGATAGTCGCCCGAACCGCCGACGACACGACGACGACATGCCACATTCTGCAGATGACGCATCACCGCATTTTCACCCGATACGCCAATCGCTGTATCGGCCGCGGCTACGTTGCGCCAGAGTCGAGCCTTGGCCTCTTCGTAACTTTTCATTGATTCGTGCCAATCAAGGTGATCAGAGTCAAAATTCAACCAGGCTGAAGCTTCAGCTCGAAAGCTTTCGATGAAAGCCAACCGGAACGACGAAGCTTCAACAACGAATGAATCCACTTGCATGTCCAGTGCTTCAACCAAGGGAACTTCAGTATTTCCACAAGCGATCGAAGAACGACCTGCTGCTTGCAAAATCGCTTCAGCCATCATGACGGTCGTCGTCTTGCCATCAGTTCCGGTGACCGCAAGCATTGGTCGCGGACCGCCAGCGCGCTGAGACTCCCATTCGTAAGCAATGTCAAGTTCGGTCTTCAGACTCTTCTTTTGCGCCAAAGCTTCAAGGATGACTGGATGAGTCTCAGGAATACCAGGGGCTGGCGCGACGTATTCGGAATTTGCCACCAAATCACGTAGCAATTGCGCCGATGAAGCGTCAACAACTTGAACTCCGAGTTTGCGCAGTTCCGATTGCTTCGTTTCATTCAGGTGATCATCTGCAGCGATGACATCAATGTTCTTGCGCAAGAGAAAATTGATCGTCGCAGCACCTGTAACCCCAACACCGTAAACAAGAACTGGTTTGTTCATGGAAGAATTGCGTCGCTCATCCGGGTGAAGTCACCAATGAATAATGCCAACGATGCAGCGACGCAAATACCGCCAATAATCCAAAAACGAATAATCACTGTTGTTTCGGGCCAGCCGATCAGTTCGAAGTGATGGTGAATCGGTGTCATGCGAAAGAAACGACGAGTACGTCCAGAAGCCTTAAAAATCACCATCTGAATTGCAACCGACCCAGCTTCCATGACGTTGACAGCGCAGATCAGTGGCAACAAGAAATGAGTATTTGTCGCAACGGCAAGAAGTCCGAGAGCAGCACCAATACCGAGCGCTCCGACATCTCCCATGAAAATTTTCGCTGGCGCAGCATTCCACCACAAGAATCCGCCACAAGCTCCCGCAAACGACGCTGACAACACGGCCAAGTCGAGCGGGTTGACTGTTCCACCCGCAAGCACGCCATACATTTCAGGATTTCGGAAGGACCAGTACCCGATAATTGTGAAGGCAAGAAAACCGAAGAGGGCCGACCCTCCAGCCAAACCATCAAGTCCATCGGTGACATTCACAGCATTCGTGGTTGCCCACATCATGCCTGCGGTCCATACCACCCATAGCCACCACGGAATTTGCCAACCGGGAAAATCAAAACGAGTGAGCGACAGTGTTTCTGATATGTCCGTTGCAACCACCAACCACCAGGTGATTCCACACGCCATCGCAAACGTGATGTAACCCTTCTTCTTCCAGAAGATTCCGCGATTATGCCCCTTGTTAACTTTGATGATGTCGTCCAACAAACCCATTCCAGCCATGGCCAAAATACCAACCCAAATAATGAGCGCTTGATTAGAGAACGCAAGACCGTCGCGAAGGTGAGCCACGATCCAGCCGATCATCGCCGAACCAACGATTGCGAGCCCACCCATCGTGGGTGTTCCCGACTTCTTTTGGTGGTGTTCAGGACCATGATCTTCTTTGCCCAAGATTGGCTGTCCCTTTCCGCGATTACGGAAAAAAGAAATCAAGAATCGGCTTCCCAATAATGAAAAGACCATGGCTGTCGCCCCAGCAATCATGACGGCGATCATGCGATACTCCTCAACATTTCTAAAGCAACTTCTCGATCGTTAAAGGGATGGCTCTCGTCACCTATGGTCTGGGTCACTTCGTGGCCTTTCCCAGCGATGAGAATGACATCTCCGGCGCGCGCAACATTGACTGCTCGTTGAATTGCGCGACGACGATCAACGTCAGTTGACAATAATCGATGTCGCATGTGATCGGGGATTCCCGCAGTGATCGACGACATGATTGCTTCCGGGTCTTCAGTACGAGGATTGTCTGATGTCACGATGACCGCATCAGCCAAAGACACTGCAATTTCGCCCATCAATGGTCGCTTCATCTTGTCACGATCACCACCACAACCAAATACCACGATCACCCGTCCCTCAGGTGACGATGTCCGCACCGAACGCAACACTTCGGCAAGACCATCAGGCGTGTGCGCGAAATCAACAAGAACAACGAAATCTTGTCCAGCCTCAACTTTTTCAAATCTTCCCGGGACAGCTGGCGCTGATTCGAGTCCGCTCACGATGTCATTGAGTTGAATGCCAATCTCACGGGCAGCAGTTGCTGCTGCAATTGAGTTCATGACATTCACAGTGCCACCAATTCCGATTCGGATCTTTTGACCACTCCATGAGTACTGATGAGTTGTTGCGGTCACTTGCAATTCGCTGACATCGCTCATGGAAAAAGGAGCGATTGCGATTGAAGAATCCTTGATCAATCGCTGCCCATGCAAATCATCAGCGTTAACAACACCCACGGACGTGAAATCACTCGTGAACAAACGCGCTTTAGCTTGGAAGTAATTTTCTTCGGATCCGTGGAAATCTAAATGGTCACGCCCGAGATTGGTAAAGACGCATGCAGCAAACGAAGTTCCATTTACTCGACCATGTGAAAGAGCGTGGGAGGAAACTTCCATCGCTACAGAACGAGTGCCGTTGGCCAACATTTGCGAGAACTGGCTTTGCAAATCAGATGCTTCTGGAGTTGTGAAGGATCCGCTCAAAGTACCAATGACTTCGGTTTGCGATCCTGTCGCCCTCATTATTGCCGCAAGCAGATGAGCGGTCGTCGTTTTTCCATTGGTGCCAGTAATGCCTACGAGCGAGAGATGGCGCGAGGGGTTCTCATAGAGTTCAGTCGCCGCAAAACCAACACAACTGCGTGAATCGTCGACCACGATTTGAGGGATGTCAAGTGGAATATTCGACAATTCTCTTTGAACGAGCAGCGCAGTCGCTCCGCGTTCTACGGCTGCAGCAGCAAACTCGTGCCCGTCAAACTTTTCACCTTTAATGCAACAAAAGAGTGTGCCAACCCGTACTTCTCGTGAATCGTGGGTAATCGAACTCACTACAACATCTGGGCTGCCATTAATCAAACGCGGAGCAGACGCTACACAGGCACTCATTAATTCCCCTACCCGACGTTGTGCCACGATCAACCGCCCACTGGGCAGCCAGTGTCACCTGGCGTTGGCTGAATAGCAAGTTCGTGAATAGCCATCTCGGCTAGATCAGCAAAAACTGGGGCCGCTGCAGTACCACCGAAGCGGTCTCGACTTGAACGATCGGGTTCGTCAATAGAAACAAGGATTGTGACTTGAGGATCTTTTGAAGGGAAGAATCCGACGAACGTCGCAAAGTATGAACGAAGCCCATCGTCGCTCCTGTAAGTACCGTTGTCTTGAATCTTGTATCCCGTGCCGGTCTTACCAGCAACAGAAATTCCATTGACCTGAGCGCGAGTACCAGTTCCTTCGCACACCACACCCGTGAGTAAATCGGACATTGTCGTCGCAGTTTCCTCGGAAATGACGCGGCGGGTTGATCCAGCTGGCGTTTCCCACTTTGAACCTTTTTCGTCGATCGTCGCCCGAACAAACTTGGGTGACACATACACGCCCTTATTCGCTACGGCATTCACTGCCGAAATCAACTGCAATGACGTCGATGAGAATCCGTAGCCGTACGCAATAGTTCCATTTTGCGAACCCTTCCAGTCCACAGCGGCATTCAAAATGCCCGTACTCTCACCCGGGAAATCAAGATCGGACAACTTGCCGAAACCAAAACTTGCCAGGTAATCATGAAGCTTGGGTGAGCCTAGTTCGCCGGCCGCCATCATGGTTCCGATATTGGACGAGTCGATAAGAATGTTCCGCAACGTCATTGGTTCAAGATCGTGCGGATAGGCATCTTGGATTGTGTATTCATACTCAGTACCTGGATCGAAGGTATGCGTACCAGCCACTTCGTACACTCGATCGGGCGTCGTGAGACCCGAGTCAAGCGCGGCTGACACGCTAAAGACTTTCGCCACTGATCCTGGCTCGTATGCCTCAACTGCGGCCAAGTTTCCAGCGGTAATTGTCGCAACACCGTTATCGCCACGTCGCACACTGGCGATCGACAACACTTCACCAGTTTTTGTATCAAGGATGATTGCGTTGCCACCCTTTGCCGACAATTCATTCACCCGAGCGAGAAGTGCCTGCTCTGTTTGAAATTGCATGGAGCGATCAACTGTCAGCACCAAGTCGGTCCCGGGTCGGGCCTGCGAGATGATGTGACTTGTTCCGGGAAGGCTGCGACCACGTGCCGCTTGTTTAACCATCTCGCCATCAACACCAGCAAGCACCGTCTCGTACTGAAGCTCGAGACCAGTCGCACCAGTACCGAATGGATCAGTTCGCCCAATGATATTCGCGGCCAAACCTCCGGCTACCTGCACACGTTTCGGTTCGCTGACCCCATTGACACCAGAAAGGTTGAGCGAAAGAATTGCGTCTGCGACATCTTGGTTCACGAAACGCTGGATATACACAAACGATTGCTTCTGATTCGCCAGCTTTGTTGCTAATTCAGTCTCGGCAGCAGCATCAAAACCAAGCATCTGTCCGAGCACATGAGCTGTCGCCGCAGGATCAAGAACAGCGCGGGGGTCTGCGTACAGAGACAGCGCCGGAACAGTGATCGCCATTTCGTTTCCGTCGCGATCAAAGATAGTTCCGCGGGCAGCCGGGATCGTGATGTTTGATTCTCGTTGAGCCACTCCGTACGCGCGCAGCTTTCCACCGTTCATTACTTGAACAAAAACACTCCAGCCAATCAAAACCACGAACAAGCACGTCGCAATTCCTGCGAACCAACGGAATCGACCGCGCGCTGAACCACTCCGCCAAACACGGGCCTTTTGCTCGGCTCGCGGCTCAAGGCGCGATGACCACATCGATGAACTCTTCTTCGCGCGAGAACTTGAACTACGTGAACTTGAACCACGTGAACTTGAGCTACGTGAACTTGAACTACGTGAACTTGAACTACGTGAACTTGAACTACGTGAACTTGAACTACG
>JBIIMF010000177.1:0-5379 GCA_044338135.1 Ilumatobacteraceae bacterium
TGGAAATAACGGGGTCTTGGCCCTCAGCGCACGAATAAACGACGCGAAGATCATCGGAGCCCACATGTATCTCCTGTTATCGGAGAGTCTCTCTGGTGGAGGAATGATGGGACCTCCGCCCAGCAAGTCGACTGTTGCCCGACATGACAGAACGACGGGCGTGCTCGACGCAAACTTTGCCACCGCTGGTGTCTCGACAGTCTTTGCATCGGCAAGCGCTGACGCGATAAGGCTCGTTCCACTACCCGATGGCTCGTTCGCTGTTATCGGGTTCATCTTTAGTATGAACGGATCGAGTGCGTTTCTTCTCCTCATGGATTCAGCCGGAGCAATTTCGGCCAACCTTCCGTCGACGGGGGCAACATTTACTTCGGGTACTTGTGTCGCCGACAACCTGTTCGCGGGTACGTTCACGATGGGGGGCTCGTTCTTCAGCTTCGGAGGCAAATACCAGATGAGTGGGAACGTTCCCATGGGCTTCAAGTTCACCATTTCGGGAGGCTCGGCTCCCGTAACGCCTCCGCCGTCGACACCAAGCTCGTCGACACCAAGCTCGTCGACACCAAGCTCGTCGACACCAAGCTCGTCGACACCAAGCTCGTCGAGTCCGAACGCACCATCTCAAGCAACAACCACGATTCCTGTGACCACAACCGTTCCAGCAACGACCACAACTGTTCCAGCAACAACCACAACTGTCCCGCCGCCGGCTCTTGCAACAATCCAGGCGCTGCCAGTAGCCCCCACTCCCATTGTTGCTGATGCAACAATTTCAAGGGGCGAGGAAATAACCGTCAGCTTCGGTGGATTCACTCCGTTCGAATTCGTGCAGTTGATCGTCGCCTCGACACCTCAGGTGATCGGCTCGGGTTATGCGAACGCTCAAGGCGTGGTCACGTTGAGCGGCAATTTGCCCAGCAACCTTGCCTCGGGTAATCACACCTTGGCCGTGTTTGCTCCGGTGAGCGGCGTCGGATTCACACAACCGATCACCGTGTCACAACCATTACTGCCAGCCACTGGTTCAGACGGTCAGAACAACCTGTACGTCATCGCAATGTTGCTGTTCGTTTTGGGCCTCGTTGTTCGCCGAACATCCACAGTGATCACCAACAAATAAACAATCCCAAAATTCACCGTGATTCTGGTGAGGATTTTTATTCATAACGAGTAAAAATCCTCACCAGATTTCGTTCTGACAACAAACTCGTTCTGACTTGATGCAAGTGCGCAAGTCGAGACTCAAACCAGTCAACTTTTGAGTCTCGACCATGGTCATTTTGTTGAGGCCAATGGTCAAAACAGCATTTTTTGCTCATCACCCCCAGTGTTTTCCCACAAAATTGATTCCACTAGGCACTTTGCCTTGAGATGCCATGGGAGGACCCTGATGTCCAAGAGCTCATTCACCAGCAACCTTCGCCAACGTGTGTCGTCGTTCCTCTTGATTTCGTCCATCGTGGTCGCTGCCGTAGCAGTGATGGAGACCCCTGTGAGCGCCGAGGTAGACACCGTCGTGCGAGTTGCTTCGCCGAGTCCGGGGTATTTCAATTCGCTGAACAGTGTTTCATGCGTGACTGCCAGTTTTTGCCTCGCTGTTGGTTCGACAAGCACACAGTCATACACAAACAATGCTTTAGCCGCGACATGGAACGGCACATCATGGACCGAAGTCGCTGGCCCGTCTGGGTGGAGTCGAGCGACCGACGTCGACTGCGTCACGACAACGTTTTGCATGGTCACCGGAGCTGACTCCGGTAATTCTGTTGTGTCCGCGTCGTTCAACGGCTCAAGTTTCGTCAGCGGGCAAAGCATCGCTGGACCAGTCAGAGTGACTGCAGTCGCGTGCGGATCAACCACGTTCTGTGTCGCTGTCGGTGGAGACGACAGCAACGCAGAAGGAAACATGTTGGCCGAGTGGAATGGCTCAACATGGACCGATATGAATCTGGCCCTCACCCCAACAGACGCACAGCGCTACCTAAACGACGTTGAGTGCGACAACAGCGGCGCATGCGTCGCTGCCGGAATGAGTCTTTCCTTCTCACCATATTCAGCCAAAGGATTCGTCATTGTCCGAAACTCGTCCGGAACCTGGTCAATCCCCAGTCGTTCTGACAACCTCGGAGAACTCACCGAAGTCTCATGTCGACCAACAGCCGCGAGCGCCGGCAACGACGACACCTGCGTGATTTACGCAAACTCAATTATCAACAACGAATCACGAGCAACTGATGCTTTGATCCTCAATCAATACGAAAACACTTTCACGTCTCTCACACTTCCAGTGATCACCAATTCACCCGGACAAAGTGTCATCACAGATTTACGATTCCAATGCTCGTCATCAACACGTTGCATCGCCAGCGGCTATCGCATAAACGGTTACGACCAACCAACTACTTCGTACATCGGCCTATGGGACGGAACCACCTGGACCCACCTCACATCCCCGAACGGTCCCGGCGACACCTACATCAACGACCTCGCATGCACCGGAGCACTATGCATCGGAATCGGCAAAGGCAACTCAGGCTGGGGAATGTCCCCAGGCAGCAGCGAAACATGGTCATTCCAAATCACCGACTCCACAAATCCGGATTACGCGTGGTTTCCGACAACAACCACGACGACAACCACGACTATTCCACCTTGGACGAGCTCGGGTCCAGTGACGTGGGTTGCTTCGCCGAGTCCGGGGTATTTCAATTCGCTGAACAGTGTTTCATGCGTGACTGCCAGTTTTTGCCTCGCTGTTGGTTCGACAAGCACACAGTCATACACAAACAATGCTTTAGCCGCGACATGGAACGGCACATCATGGACCGAAGTCGCTGGCCCGTCTGGGTGGAGTCGAGCGACCGACGTCGACTGCGTCACGACAACGTTTTGCATGGTCACCGGAGCTGACTCCGGTAATTCTGTTGTGTCCGCGTCGTTCAACGGCTCAAGTTTCGTCAGCGGGCAAAGCATCGCTGGACCAGTCAGAGTGACTGCAGTCGCGTGCGGATCAACCACGTTCTGTGTCGCTGTCGGTGGAGACGACAGCAACGCAGAAGGAAACATGTTGGCCGAGTGGAATGGCTCAACATGGACCGATATGAATCTGGCCCTCACCCCAACAGACGCACAGCGCTACCTAAACGACGTTGAGTGCGACAACAGCGGCGCATGCGTCGCTGCCGGAATGAGTCTTTCCTTCTCACCATATTCAGCCAAAGGATTCGTCATTGTCCGAAACTCGTCCGGAACCTGGTCAATCCCCAGTCGTTCTGACAACCTCGGAGAACTCACCGAAGTCTCATGTCGACCAACAGCCGCGAGCGCCGGCAACGACGACACCTGCGTGATTTACGCAAACTCAATTATCAACAACGAATCACGAGCAACTGATGCTTTGATCCTCAATCAATACGAAAACACTTTCACGTCTCTCACACTTCCAGTGATCACCAATTCACCCGGACAAAGTGTCATCACAGATTTACGATTCCAATGCTCGTCATCAACACGTTGCATCGCCAGCGGCTATCGCATAAACGGTTACGACCAACCAACTACTTCGTACATCGGCCTATGGGACGGAACCACCTGGACCCACCTCACATCCCCGAACGGTCCCGGCGACACCTACATCAACGACCTCGCATGCACCGGAGCACTATGCATCGGAATCGGCAAAGGCAACTCAGGCTGGGGAATGTCCCCAGGCAGCAGCGAAACATGGTCATTCCAAATCACCGACTCCAATGCCCCAGAAACAACTACGACCGTTCCTGCGACAACCACAACCACAACATCAACATCAACCTCAACCACAACATCAACCACAACCACGACGTCTTCAACTACGACGACAACCACTACATCATCAACCACAACCACGACCGTTCCTGCGACAACGACCACTACTACTATTCCGGCAACGACAGCACCAGCAACAACGGCACCTGCTACAACAGCACCAGCAACAACTACAACTGTTCTTGCAACGACCACAACTGTCCCGGCAACAACGACAACTGTTCCGCCGCCGGCTCTTGCCACGGTCCAAGCGCTGCCAGTAGCCCCCACCCCCATTGTTGCTGATGCAACAATTTCAACGGGCGAGGAAATAACCGTCAGCTTCGGTGGATTCACTCCGTTCGAGTTCGTGCAGTTGATCGTCGCATCAACTCCACAAGTGATCGGATCTGGATATGCCGATGCTCAAGGTGTTGTCACACTTCGAGGCAATCTGCCCAGCAACCTTGCCTCGGGCAATCACACCTTGGCCGTGTTTGCTCCGGTGAGCGGCGTCGGATTCACACAACCAATCACCGTGTCACAACCATTACTGCCAGCCACTGGCTCAGACGGTCAGAACAACCTGTACGTCATCGCAATGTTGCTGTTCGTGTTGGGCCTCGTTGTTCGCCGAACATCCACAGTGATCACCAACAAATAAACAATCCCAAAATTCACCGCGATTCTGGTGGCGATTTTTATTCATTGGGCTGGTTTTCGGACAGTTGCTGCCCGAAAACCGACCCAGTCAGGTCAGATATGTGAGTGAATCCAAATATCGAGCAGTCTCATTTTTGGCTCATCCACGTACCCACCTCGGCTACTCTTTGCCTCAGCAACCGCATCAAAAGACCGATCTCAGGACACTATGAATCAGCCACTAGCAACTGCCAATGGAACTCTGTGGTTTACCGGTCTCTCCGGAGCCGGAAAGACCACGACGGCTCAACGAGTTATTGAACTTCTTCAAGACGTTGGACGGCATTCGTTATTACTGGACGGGGACGAATTACGTTCGGGTCTCAACAAAGACCTTTCGTTTGACCGAGCCAGTCGTCGCGAGAATGCTCGCCGCACCACCGAAGTTGCGCTTCTGGCAGCCAAGAGTGGTTCGTTAGCAGTCGTGTCATTGATCAGCCCCTACCAAGAAGACCGCGACCATGCGCGTCTTCGCCACGCCGAATCGGGCTTGTTCTTTTTTGAGGTTTTTGTTGACACACCCCTATCGGTCTGCGAAGCACGGGATCCAAAGGGCTTGTACGAAACAGCTCGACGAACTGACAACAAAGCAATGACGGGATACTCAGATCCCTACGAAGTTCCTGCGCATCCAGATTTGGCGTTAACCCCCGACATGGGATCGCCAACGCAACTCGCCCAAATTGTGTTGCAATCATTGACCAGTTTCGTTCAGTGATTCGTTTTTGAGGCATAAAAAAAAACTGGGTCGGTCTCCGAACAGTTGATGTCCGAAAACCGACCCAGAATTACGATGATTTAGAGTGCGAAGGTGCGGCGTCCACGGAAGAACAACGCACCAAACACCAAGGTGAACAAGGCGATGATCACGACTCGGTCAGTTGTAGCACCAGT
>JBIIMF010000082.1:0-5255 GCA_044338135.1 Ilumatobacteraceae bacterium
AAGCGGTGGCACATCAGGCCCGACAATGTACGGCGGATCAAGTAAAGCCAACGCCTGGTGATCGACAAACCGATCGGCAAGTGTTTTCTTGAACGATGCTGGGTCATTCAGATACTCCTCGAGTTCTAACTCAAGCAACATGTAGATCTGCTCGGTTGCGGCCAGATGACCCGCAACGACCATACGACGACCAATTTCGTTGAAGCACAAACGAACTTCGTGAATTGCCGCAATGTTGTTGCTCTTACAACGCTCGCGAGTCGCTTGCCAGACTCCCGATGACGCATACGACGCGGCGAACGCTCCGCTCGTTTCAGGATCACCACTAAGTAGTTCCATGAATTCGTTGTACAAACGTTCACGCTCTACTGAATTGCGCGCATGGGCTTTATGCGGATCGGCAGAGTCATCTTGGTGGCGTAGGCGATCAATCTGAATGAAAGCAAGCGCTGGATGTGATTCGTAACTCGATGCTGCGGGGTCCCACTCATTTGGTGCTCGACCGCCATGATCAATCATGAAAGTTTGCAACGCCATTGCAAACTTCGTTCCCGCAATTTCGCTAATCATTTCTTTGGTGGTCTCTAAATTGATAGTGCCTTTACCGAAACTCTCATCAAACAATCTGGTTAACGCCACGTCGGCGCGAACTATGCGCGAAAGATCCCACAATTGAGTTGCGATGTTCGCCGAGTCAACGTTGCCAACTGCTCCGATCATCCGCACACCGTCTTCGGCACGACCAAGACCATCGGCAATCGCCAAGATTCCTCCAGGACCAAATGATGCACCAAGGCTCGCCCACGCATGCTGTTCAAACATCGCTACGAGATGTGGTTGCATCGTTCGAGCACGCGCCACCAGTTCTTCATTAGACAACTTCGAGAGGTCGGGACGATTACGTCGAATCTCGAGCGCGATTGCGTGCTGATCCTCAACTGGCTGATGGGTCACTGCACTCATGATGTACGCCTGTGTCTCTGCCAACTTCTCGGCGTGTCGCGGAGAGTCGTGCCACGGTTCGGGAACATACGGAGGCACATCAGGTCGATCGTCAAAGTACGCGGCGTCAATGGCTTCTGGGCTCGCACCAGGCATACGAACACCCATTAAGCGGGCTTGCATCAGTGAGTTGTAGAAGTAACCACCAAAACAACCAAAAGTCTCGGGAGGGGTTCCGTAGTCGTCGGCATCAAAAACTCCAAATGTCACGAAACCGTCGCGACAACCAAGAACGATGCCCGACTCCCAACAAAATGTCCATCCGAGCGGACTGACCGGATCTGCAAGCACATCGGCGGCATTGCCTCGTGTGTAAAAAGGGAATCGAGTTGTCGGCGTACGGTCGATAATCCACTTATCTGACAACATCAGTCCCCCTCAGAACATCCACGCGTGAGCGTGTGAGCAAACTCTAATAAGAATGAGCCAAAGAGCCGAGAATCGGAGAAGGGGTCGCAGATCTCCCCTGTTAAAATTCTCCACATCGGACCGCAGAAGATCATCCTCTTTTACAAATTCACGCCACTAGCTGATCCTGAAGCGATCCGTTTGTGGCAGCGGACTCTTTGTGAGGCGAATGCCCTTCGGGGTCGCATCTTGATCTCGAAAGACGGCATCAACGGGACTGTCGGAGGGTCGCTCAACCAGGTCAAAAGATACATCAGGGTGATGAAGGACTTCGCTCCCTTCAAAGACATGCAATATAAATGGTCCGAAGGCAACGGAGACGAGTTTCCTCGTCTACAGGTTCGAGTTCGCGACGAAATCGTGACCTTTGGTGTTCCTGAAGAAATTGTCGTTGACGAAAATGGAATCGTTGGTGGTGGAGTTCACCTGTCTCCAGCCGAAGTCAATGAGCTTGTCGCATCGCGTGGCGACGAAGTGGTCTTCTTCGACGGTCGCAATGAATACGAGGCAGCGATCGGCAAGTTTAGAAACGCTGTTGTTCCTCCGATTGAAACAACTCCCGAGTTTGTCAGGGTGCTCGAGAGTGGTGCTTACGACCATCTCAAAGACAAACCAATCATCACCTACTGCACTGGTGGAATTCGTTGCGAAGTTCTTTCGCTCATCATGAAGAACCGTGGTTTCAAAGAGGTGTACCAAATCGATGGAGGCATCGTTCGTTACGCCGAGAAGTTCAAAGACACTGGATTGTGGGAAGGCTCGCTCTATGTCTTTGATCGTCGCTTCAAATTGGATTACAGCCCCGAGACCAAAGTCTTGAGCTCGTGTCACATGTGTTCCGCCCCCACCAGCGATTACCACAATTGTTCGGATCTGTTATGTCGTCGCCGAACCTTGGTCTGTCCCGACTGCGTCGCAAAAGTGGACGAAATCTTCTGCCATAACTGCCTCTAGAACCATTGACCAGCCCCAGATGTTTTGCCCTCAAAGAGAGGCGACGCTGGGAATCGAACCCAGGTAGAGGGCTTTGCAGGCCCTTGCCTAAACCACTCGGCCACGTCGCCAACCGATCTGGCGGACCAAATCGGAATGGCAAGCCTACCTGTGATCGGCAAATCTCCCCGTGTCGAGTTTGATCGTCCCCAACTTCCAGATCAATTGAGCCCCATGCGAGACTCTTCTCATGTCATTACGCCGTTCCGTTGCTTTCTTCGCCCTGCTTGCCACTATCACCGTTTCAGCATGCAGCGGGGATGACTCTGCTAGCCCTGCTACTGATGCGCCGACGACTCTTGGCCCTGTCACCGAGGCACCAACGACTGAGACCCTCGATCCAGCTGTAGAAGCGATGATGTACACCGAAGCCGGCCCTTACCCCGTCGGAGTCACCACACTCGAACTCGCAGCGGGCAACAAAGTCGAGGTCTGGTACCCCGCAGTTGACGGCACAACCGGAGCCGAGTTTTACGACACCCGCGATTTTGTACCTCCGGCAATCAAGGCTTTACTCACCGCCGATGTCCCCGCTCGCTACGACTACACCGCTGGACGCGACGCTGTCGTTGCTGACGGACAGTTCCCTATCGTGTTGTTTAGCCACGGCTATAGCGGAATGCGTCTACAGAGCACTTTCCTGACAGCCCATCTTGCAAGTTGGGGAATGATCGTTGCTGCTCCCGACCATTGGTCGCGCGATCTTTTCCACGTCTTGAGTGCACCAGTCGGAGACCGCGAGTCGGCAACTGGCGAACTATTGGGAACTCTTGATTTGGTGACATCGGGCAACGATGATCCTGCTTCATTGCTTCAAGGTCACGTTGATCTTTCCCGCGTCATTGCCCTTGGCCACTCTGCTGGCGGCGGAACAATCGTGAGCGCCGCTAATGACGACCGCGTTGACGGTTACATCTCAATGGCATCAGGGGTTCTTGGAATGGGCTCATCAGATGCAACGACCATTGCTCCCCCAACATTCGTGAACAAGCCATCGTTCTTTATCGCTGGCGCACTTGACGCGATCATCTCCGCCGAAGAATCAACTCGCCCTTCATTCGAGGCTGTGCCAGGACCGAGTCGTCTGTGGATCATTGACGGAGTCGGCCACAACGGCTTTGACGATTTCTGCACCTTCGGAAACGGATCAGGCATTATCGGCGTCGCTCTCGCATCGGGTCTTGGACCCTTGCTCGACGCTCAGCCGCAATTGAAAACCTTGGGACAAGACGGGTGCATCCCACCCGCCGAGCCAGTTGAACTTGGCTTCCCCATTATCAAACACGCGGTGACCGCTCAATTGCGTTTCTGGTTTGGCGACGATGCAACTCCTGTTGGTCTCGATAGCTCGGTGAGCGATCAATACGAACTCGCCGTTTCAATCGACTCCAAAGACTGATCACTGAACAGCCGCTGCCTGAAGTCCATGTGAAACACTGTGACTATGGGGAAAACAACGGTTATCAAGAACGGTTTAGTTGTCGATGGAACAGGTAGTCCTGGGTACCTTGCCGATGTTCTGATTGAAGGCGATCGCGTCACCGAAATCGGATCCAACTTGCAAGGTGACGTCGTCATTGATGCAAGTGGTCGCGTTGTCGCTCCCGGGTTCATTGATATCCATACCCATTACGACGCACAGGCATTTTGGGACCCGGCACTTACCCCGTCGTGCTATCACGGTGTCACCACCGTGGTCGCTGGCAACTGCGGCTTTTCAATTGCACCTACGAAACCCCAAGATCGTGCATTGATCGCGAACACGATGGAAAAAGTAGAAGATATGGACCCGGCGACGCTCAACGCCGGTATCCCCTGGGACTTTGAATCATTCCCCGAATATCTCGCCTCAATCGAACAGCACGGTACCTTGCTGAACTTTGCGGCATACGTCGGCCACACACCGCTGCGAATTTTTGTTATGGGTGACGAGTCAGTTGGACGCGCTGCAACATCTGATGAAGTCTCACGCATGGCCGACCTTGTCGCCGAAGCAATGGAAGCTGGTGCCGCCGGATTCGCGACAAGCTTCGCTGTCACCCACCGCGGCGCAGATGGCAAACCAATTCCCAGTCGGTGGGCTGCCACTGATGAAATTGAAGCGTTGTGTAAAGCAGTCGGAGATTCTGGTCGAGGCGTCATCGGAGTCAACGGCGGCGAGAACTTAAGCTTCGCCGACTGTTACGTGCTACAGCCGAAAGTTGGTGCACCAATAACGTACACCGCTTTGCTGACGACATCCCAGGGAACCCATCTAGCCGCTGTTGAAGTACACAAAGAAGGCTTGCGACAAGGTGTAGATGTTTGGCCACAAGTATCGTGTCGCCCTCTGTCATTTTCAATGACGATGGTTGAGCCCTTCACATTGAATACCAGTCCTATCTTTGCTGAATTGATGCCCAAGTCAATTGAAGAACGACGTGAGGCATTTTCAAGTCACGAATGGCGCGACCGAGTGCGTGTCGGTTGGGAAAACAAGCAGGGCTTAGTCCCCCGTTGGGATAGCTACGAAATCATGGACGCCCCGTCATCTCCCGAATTGGTAGGACGTCGACTCACCGACGTCGCCAACGAATCAGGCGCTGATCCATTTGACCTATTGCTTGAACTCGCACTTCTCGAACCCGATCTGAAATTACGAGTGAAAGCCATGTTGGCTAATGACGATGCCGACGGTGTCGCGATGTTGCTCAACACTGAGGGCTGCACCCTCGGATTGTCAGATGCTGGTGCCCATGTAGGTCAACTATGTGACGCGGTACTGTCGACCGACCTACTTGGGTCGTGGGTGCGCGACAAGAAGGTACTGACGTTAGAAAATGCCGTGCACAAACTCACCCAAGTGCAGGCCA